>JBOFLE010000038.1:0-16941 GCA_051657705.1 Nocardioides sp.
CGTCCGGTGCTGATCGTTCAGTCCGATCCCTACAACGACAGCCGGCTGGCCACCGTGCTCACCGCGGCGATCACCTCCACCACTGCCCTCGCGGCCATGCCGGGCAACGTGTTCCTTCCGGCCACCGCCACCGGCCTGCCCCGGGACTCCGTCGTCGACGTCACGGCACTGGTCACCCTCAACAAGACCGACCTCACCGACCGGGCCGGGAAGCTTCCGACGAACCTGATGCATGACGTGGACGACGGATTGCGTCGAGTGCTGGCGCTCTGACGGCAGCGGGGCCTCCCTGCCGAGCATCGACTAGAGCCCGAGCGGCTGACCCGGGTCGAGAACGTGCACAGCGGTGTCGGGAGCGAGGTCGGCCATAGCGTCCAGGAAGAGAGGGGTCCGGCCGTCCATCTTCAACAACAGCCGATCGCGCACCGGCCCAGCGGTGAAGGCGTAGTGGATCGGCACGGCCAGGCGCGGCCGCAATACGCTTGCGAGTTCGGCGGCCTCGGCCGCGTTCATCACGACCTGTTTGTTGAGCAGCGGGCGGATCGTCAGCCCGTTGATCGGCAACAGCGCCACGTCAAGCTCGCCGAATCTGGTGGCGATCTCGTCCAGGTCCGGCACGCGCATGGTGTCGGCGCCGAAGAACACGCGCCGTCCAGCACCCTCGATCACGTAGGTCACCTCGGGAACCTTGTGCCGAGCCGGGGTGGCGTGCAGCGTCACCGGGCCCACCGCGGCACGCTCCCAGGCATCGAGTTCGGTGACGTTGGTCCAACCGGCGGCGGTCGCTCGAGCGCCGAGACCGCGTTTGACCAGCATCGGGATCGTCTTGTCCGGATAGGTCGCGAGGGCACCGAGGTCGAAGTGGTCGTAGTGCCCGTGGCTGACGACGATGCCGTCGAGCCGAGGCAGATCGGCCGCTGTCGAGTACGGACGCAGTTCACCCTGGTAGTAGCCCCGCTTCTCGGAGAGCCAGGGGTCGGTCAGGATCCGGGTGCCGTCGAAGTCCAGCAATACGGACGCATGGGCCACGCGGGTGATCGAAACGGGCACGATTTCCTCCTTGAGTAGACGGTTGTCCAGTTATGTTGAGTAGACAGGTGTCTGCTAATTTTTTCAAGTGGCCCCCGAAACCGAGAGATCGACGGACAAGAGCCGGACCCGCAATCGGCGCGGCGCGGGCGCTTTGCTCCGCGAGGAACTGATCGTCGCCGGGACCGCCCTCGCCGACGAGGGCGGCGCGGATGCCCTGACGCTCCGAGCCGTGGCGCGACGCGCGGGGGTCGTCCCGCAGAGCGTCTATCTGCATTTCGCCGACCGAGAAGACCTGTGGCGGGCAGTCCTACGGCACTGCTTCGCGTCCCTGCTCGATGTCACCGACCGGGCGGCGGCCGGAGCGGGCCAGGCGCCCCACACCCGACTCCGCGCCCGATCCCACGCCTTCAGCAGCTTCGGGATCAGCCACCCTCATCGCTACCGGCTCATGTTCTCGCGGCACAACCCCGTGCGCCACGACGTACCACTCGACGACCTCCCCGGCGCGTCGTTGTTCCGCGCGTTCGAGGCCGATGTCGTGTCGACACTCGGCGACACCGCGGGCTCGGCCGGCTGCTTCGAACTCACCACGGATCTGCTGGCCACCCTGCACGGAGCCGTGGCCCTCCGTACCAATCTGCCCAGCTTCCCCTGGCCGCCAGTCGATGGAACCGTCGAGAGGGCCGTGGATCGGCTGGTGGATCTCGGCGGCTGATCTCACCAGCCGAAGGCACCCGTCCGTGCGGCGCCGACATCCGACTCCTCGGTATGGCTCGGGGCTTGGGCGCCTGGTTCGTGCCCCACGGATCGAGGCAGGGGACGCCAAGGGGTTCGATGTGCTTCGTGTTCCGCGTCGCGACGGTCATCCGGGCGGACTCCGCGACGGCAGCGATGAGCGCGTCTCGGTACGGCGCGTGCTCGGGCACCCGGAAGGCCGCGAGGATCCGCGCTGACGCCAGGTCGAACGGCAGTACTCGGTCGGCGAAAGCGGACAAGACATTCTCATCGAACCGCAACGCAGGACCTTGCCCTGTCCAGCGTCGGATCGCTCCTTGGCGATCACTCCTCGCTCGATCTCGGCAATGGTGAACGCCGAGACGAACTGGTCGCCGACGGAGACCGAGGCGGCCCACACTTCGACGGGTGGGTTGCGCCCTCGGACTCGCAGGGCAGACACCACATTGGTGTCCAAGAGGTACGTCAAAGCTCCGCCGAGCGAGCATCCAGGGGCAGATGCTCGGGGTAGAAGTCGATCTCGGCTCCCTCGTCGGTGCCAAGGAGGTCGACGATGGTCACGGGCTCGGCTTCGAGGGCTCTCGCGAGCACGTCGCGCGCCTCCGCCTCGACCGACCGGTGACGCTACTTGGCACGCGCGCGAAGCGCGGCCTTGGTCCCTGCGGGAAGATTGCGGATCAAGATCTGCTCCATGAGATTCCCCTTTGATATCAATACCATGATTGAGAAGGGGAGTAGGTTGCTAAGTCTCGACGCCTCGGGTGTGAAGTGCCGCCTGGGCATCACCGATCGTCGGCAGCATCAGGCTGGGCCTGAACACCGTCCGCTCCCCGTACGGCGTGGTTGCCACCAGCACGCGGAGTAACGTCAACGGCACGCCGCGGGCCCTGATTCGCACCGGGTGCCATGGTCCGCGGCGGGAGAAGCTCGCAAGCCCGGTCGCCCGGCTGATGACGAGGACGGGGTCGCGCTCGCTCAGCGGCCTCCGAACGGCGGCTCTGACATCCCGGGCCACTACCAGACCGATCGTGACGGTGCCGGCGAGGACGACGCCGGCGACCGCCAGTCCGGCTGCCGCGCCGGGGCGGGTCGAACCCAAGACCCATTCCAGGACGAGACCGGCGACCCAGCCGGCGGCATTGAACCCGACGACGAACACCACCATGAGAACGAGGCGATGCCACCTGATGCCCAAGTCGTAGAAGAGGAGACAGGAGTCGTCCTCGGCGATCACCGAGGACGATGACCCGGCGATGGGCACCGGCTCACCCGGTTCGACGGACATCATCTCCGATCTCATCTCCTTGGCGCTGATCGAATCGGGCTCGACGATAGGCCAGAGCACGGAGGCGTCGAGCACCGCCCCGAGTAGACGGCCTGGGACTGTCTCGCCCGGGCCGGTCAGCCCTCGGTCGGTTGGTTCAGGAACCAGCGGTGACCGAACGGGTCGACGAAGACCGCGATCCGCCCGGCCGGCGGACTGTCTTCGGGGCCGCGCACCATGACGGTCCCGGTCGCGACGACACGAGCGGCGGCGGCATCGACATCGGTGACCATGAGGTGCAGCGAGACCGCCGACCCGCGCTCCGGATCGGGGGCGGCCACCCCGGCCGAGTCGAACGGGTCGGACATCATCCAGCGCGCCTCGCCGACCGCCAGCTCGCAGTGACCGACCCGGCCGTCGTCCATGACGATCGGCTCGTAGGTCACCTCGGCTCCCAGCGCGGAGACGTACCAGTCGATGGCGGCTCGGGCGCCATCGACGCAGAGGTAGGGCGTCAGTTCGGTCATGAGATCTCCTGTTCGTCGGGTTCGGTGAGCGGTGTCTGGAACGACCAGAGGTGGCCCTCGATGTCGCGCACGCTGTACTCGCGGACGCCGTAAGGCATGTCGATCGGCTCGTAGTCGATCGCGGCCCCGGTCGCGGCCACCCGAGCATGGTGTGCGTCGACGTCGTCGACGAGGACGGCGAGCGAGGCAGTGACCGTGCCGGTGGTCAATGGAGAGACCATCCGGCCCTCGGGGGCCTCCCGGTGCAGCCAGACCACACCGTCCCCGGCGTGGACCTCGCCGTGCGTAGCCCGATCGCCGTCGTAGCTGATCGGTCCCGGGGCAAGGCCCAGGACGTCAACGAGGTAGGCGTGCCCGGCCGCGATGTCGCGATACACCAGCAAGGTGATCCGCCGGGTCAGCACGGGCTCGTCGGCTGGCAGGCCCGACAGCAGATCGAGCAGGGCTTCGTCGCCTGGGTGGTCGCCGACCAACAACCGATCCTCAACGGCCCGGACCCGTTCCCGCACCCGGGCGAGGTCGGCCAGCCGGGCGTCGAGTTCGGCGAGGTGCCGGCGGGTCAGCTCTCGCAGCTCGTCGGCATCGGGGTCGATGTCGGCCACCCGGGTGCCGAGCTCCCGGAGCAACCGGATTCGGTAGAGCCGGTCGAGCGTGCCACGGTCGTACCGGCGACGCCCCCCGGCATCGCGGGCCGGAGTCAGGAGACCGAGCTCCTCGTAGTAGCGCAGGGTGCGTGCGGTGACGCCGGTACGTCGGGCGATGTCGCCGATGCCCCAGTGGCGTGGGGCGACGGTGTCGGTCATGCCCGTCACGTTAGGACCTCACGTCACGTCAGGAGCAATCTCCCACCGGCCATCGACAGGGTGCGCCGACCCCTCGACCTAGCGTCGGCACGGCGGCAGGAGTCCTACCAACCCTCCATCAACGACGCTAGCAGGCCGGCATTGATCTGAAGTCTCCTCAGACGCCGTCGGCCCTATGGCCAGGCGTGTTGCCGAATCTCTGATGGGCCGCTTGGCGGGTGACGTTGAGAGCCGATCCGATCACGGTCCAGGAGTCGCCGGCTTCTCGAGCCGCTCGAACAGCTTCGCGTAGCTCCTGTTCTGCTGCGGTGAGCCCGCGCCGGGCGGCGAGGACGCGGCGGAAGGACGCGGCGTCTCGCGCCGGATGAGTGGCCGGGTCGAGTGCTTCTAGGCCGGTGTGGTCATGGTTGGTTTTCAGGGTTGCCATGTCGTTCACCTCATCTCAGGTAGTCGAAGAACGTGGGGCGGAGCCGGTCTGCGTGAATGATGCGGGTTGGCGAACCAGCAGGAACCGCCACCAGCTCCAGCAGCCGGCCATGTTGATCCGGGCCGACAACAAATAGTCGCTCCTCACCTTCGTATTCGTACTCCACGAGCCGGATGGCGTTGGTCCACGCATGGCCGATGTCGGCCTCGCCGATCCCCGTGCTTGAGGGCCGACTCGGTCACCTCCACTCGTCAAGAATAAGTTGACGAGTCGAGACTGTCAACCAGGAGTTGACCATGGGGCACCTGCTCGGCTACCCCAAGCCTCCGCCGGAGGATGCCGGGGCCGGGCCAACCTTGATGTGACGCGCACGGGCCGCGGCCGCGAGACGCGCGTCGAAGGTGGCCAGTGTCGACTCGGAAGCCAGGGCTGTGTGCAATGCGCAACAGTCGGGCAGCTTCAGCCCGGTTTCCACGCGAAGGGCGGCGAGTCGTAGCGATTCACCGTCGTGTCGCTCGGCAACTCGAAGGCCAATGGCCCGCAGGTCGTCGAGCAGTTCCTGTCCCCGACCAGCCTTCACGCCGCCAATGAGCACCTCGGCGAGGTTGAGCGAGTGGATGAGCAGCGGCTGTTCGACGTGTTCACGGAGATAGGCAGTGGCCGCTCCATGGTGCGGGTCGCGTGGTTGCAGATGCGCGATCACCATGCTGGCGTCCAGCGTGATCATTCAGGCCAGTCCTCGCGAAGCTCGACCAGGTAGTCCTCTGCGAACACGTCGGCGTACTTTCCACTGGTGGCATCGACGGCCGCCAGACGGCGGCTGGCCTCTTCAGTGTGCCCGTCAGCTAGCGCATCGCTCCCGGCTTGGACCAGGCGAATCAGCAGCCTGCCGCGCGTTTCGTTGGGCCAGCGCCGGGCGGCACGATCCAGAGCGCGCGCAACGTCGGGGGTCTCGGTGACCTGATGACGGGGCCGGGTGGTGGGCATGGCGCGAGTGTACCACTCAGAGCTTGGTGACACACTCGACAAAGCCATGGTGACGGGATCTGACTCGAGGGCTCTGTCGAGTACGTCGCGCGCCTCCGCCTCGACCGATCCCGGCGGGAAGGTAGCGGCTCAACCCCCCGGCAGGGCCGAGGTGTGTGGGATAGTGAGGTGCCGATGCTGATCGAAGGAGGTGCGACACAAATGTCCATGATTGCCTGCGCACCTCCCGGCGCTGACTGACCAAGCTCGGCCCGGAGGTGCCACCTAGTCAGAGGTGGCCACAGTGACCAACCATCACCACACCAGTTCGTCCCCGCAACCCGCCGCGCTGATCGATGATCTTGTTCGCTCCTTCGACGCGGCCGGCGCCCTCATCGACCGGATACGTCCTGACCAGTGGTCGGGACCGACGCCGTGTGCCGACTGGACCGTACATCGCCTGGTCGATCACCTGACCGGCATGAACCGAGTCTTCAGCGCGCTACCGGCCGGGCAGAGTCCGCCACCGCGACCGGCGGCCGGTCATGTCGAGCCCGACCCGGTGGGCGCGTACCGCACCAGCGCGGCTGCGCTGGTGTCCGCGTTCTCGGCCCCGGGGTTCTCGACCGTGAATACGGCGGGCCGATGGGCTCGGCGACCGGCGCGGAGCGCCTCCGGATCCGACTGTACGACCTGCTCGCACACGGCTGGGACCTCGCACAGGCGACCGGGCAACCTGCCGAATTGCCCGACGACGTGGCCGAGGAATCACTCGCCTTCGCGCGCACCCAACTCGACGACCGACTCGCCGCATTCCTCGGACGCACGGCCACTCCCGGCGAGTGAACGACTCACGGAGGGCATTGCGGAGCGGCCCCGGATCTATGACATGGCCCGGTCCATGTCAGACAGATCACGAAGGTGGCAGACCACCGTGAGATCTACGTCCCACCGAACCGTGGTCGACCAGAGACCCGTGAACGAGTCGGTGAACTCGCACCGGCCCGTGCAGCACCGTTGTCCCGGCTGTTATTACGGGCCATGCAACCGGGGCCGCTCAGTCCCGACGACCGGCTCGGGGGCGGCGATGCGCTATCCGGTTCGGTAGATCGACGAGTGGTACTGATCAGGTCGATGCTCGGCGAGGAGGCGGCCGAGAGCCAGATAGCCACCAAGGGTGGTGACTCCGAGGAGTTCGGCGAGCCTGCGAAGAGTGACGTACTCTGCACCCCTGCCGGCTGCACCTCTTGCATGTCGGTCAACGGCCGACAGGTCTGCCGAATTCACATGCCGCACCGGTCGAGACTCACGGCGCGCCGCCTTGTGACGCTCATAGCGGAGTTCAGAGATGCCCGCGATCTCTGCGACGGCGGCTTCAGCGTCGTCGAGGGACATCGTGTCGACCAACGCGGCGGTCAGTGCTGTCGAGCCCAGTTCGGCAAACTCGATCGCGTGCACGGCAGGTGTGTCGTCGGTCAAGTCGACCCGACCGCCCGCGTCTCGCACCTCGACGAGACCCCGGTACCCGTCGGTAGCAGCCGCAAGCATGCCGGACGCCTCGGAGGGGTGCCACGCGAACACCCTCCGAATGTCCTGGAAATCGTCGGCCGCGAGATCAGGGAGTCGAGTGGCGTCGAGTTCTGTCATGCGAGTCACCAGCAGGGTTGGCTCCAGCTCGCCGTCGAGGGCGGCCCCGGCAACGACGAGCCTTGCCGGCATCCCCGTGCGGAGACAAGCGGCAATCGCCAAGTGATCCGCGAGCGGGCTTCGTAGACCCGGATCACCGACCCGGGCAAGGCTGTCGCCACCGACGTCGACGAGAACGAGCTCGTCGGCCCCGAAAGCGGCAGCGGCGGCCCCGATCTGCCCGGACACACCGAATGCCCCCTCGGTAAGATCGAGCAGCAGCAGCCGAGCGGGGAGCTCGCCGGCAAGCCGAGGAAGCGACGAACAAGCGGGAGGCTTCGCCCGTGAGCTGGGCAGACCTCGACGAGCACGGGTCCGCGCAGGCGAAGCCCGGCGAAGTCGTCGGCGCTTCGGTGGCCCAGGTAGCGGGTCGATCATGAGCCGGTCCCAGGCATAGGTCATGATCACGAGCGGACCATCCAGGTCGAGCGCTCGCCGCAACCCAGCACAGGCGAGGACATCGCCCCCGCCGCCGGCGGCGATGACGATCGCGCTCAGGGCGGGAACGCTACCCGGCGAGGCCCGGTGAGCGGGCTACACTGACCAACGACACATGGCGGTCACGACGCAAGGCAAGGGCATGCCCGAGATCCAGCACGTTCTGCCGAAGTACCTGCAGATCGCGGGGCACATCCGCGATCAGATCGTGCTCGGGGATCTGCCGCCGGGCGCCGAGGTGCCGTCGGAGCGAGAGCTTGCCGCCGAGTGGAAGGTAGCTCGGCCGACCGCAACTCGTGCGCTGGCCACGCTGCGCACCCAGGGATTCGTGACCTCCGTTCAGGGGTCGGGTACGTATGTTCGCGATCCGTCGACAGTACCCAGAGCGCGCGAGCGATACGAGCGCGCCGCGCTCGGCTCCGGCATGTACGGCGCGGCAGAGTCCGTCGAGTTCGTTGCTGTCGAACTCACCGACGAGGTTCCACCGCACGTCGTCGAGATCTTGCGGCTCGACGCCGACGCGACGGTGATCCGCCGAGCGCGACTGTTGCGTAACGGCGAGAGGCGACCCATCGAGCTTTCCACCTCGTGGTTTCCCGGGCATCTGGCCACAAGGACGCCCGCGCTGCTGGAGCCATCCCGGCTCGTCGGCGGCACCGCGAAGTACATCGCCGAAACCGTCGGGCAGGAGCCGGCGTACGGCCGGGACCAAGTGTCCGCCCGGCTGGCCAGCGCGGAGGAAACCGGTCTCCTCGAGCTGAGCGAGCGGGCCGCCGTGCTCGCCTACCGGTTCACGGTCTACGACAAGGACGACCAGCCGATCCAGACCGACGATGACATCTACCCACCGGGACAGTGGGCGTTCCAGCAGGAGTACCCACTGGCCCGCTAACTCCGGGAAACTCGTGGGTTGCCTCACTATCGAACAAGTGGCATAGTCCACTATATGCATGTGGCATATACCATTGAGTTGAGAGCTAGCACCCGTGAATGCTCCTGACGGAACCGGCGACCACGACCTGCGGTACGTCGACGCGCTGGCCCTCATCGCCGCCGAAGTACTCGGCGCATACGAACACCTCCGCGACATCAACGCCGTCGGCAGCGGGTTCCAGCTCGGGGCGGACGACCTGCCCCTCGACGCAGCCGGCTGGTCACGCTGGTACGACCACGCCTACAGCCCGGCCGCCGCCCGCCTCGACCAGGCGCTCGACGCCCTCGAAGCCGCCCTGGGCGCCGCCTTCCCCGGCCGACGGCCCCGCACCTTCCTCGACATCTGTCATGCCCTGCTCAGCACCAACAAGAAGCGCGAAGCCATGACCCGGCGCCGACGCGCAAAGAGGCCCACCGGCGACCACGAGTCCGGATCGCCTCGCTAACCACCAGACTCCCCGGCACCCACCGTTCGATCTCCGCGTGGGTGTCGGGGACTCCACCCGCCGACGTCATCGACATCAGATCGCGGCTCAGCGACCGGCGATCGCCTCGAAGACCTCGGGCAGGGCGGCGACGGTGTTGCCGGGCAGGAAGGCATCGCAGTGCGGGAGGGCCGCCGCCATCGGGCCCACCACCGGCCGGTAGCCGGGTGCCGCCAGCCGGGGATTGAGCCAGACCACCCGGCGCACCCGCCGCCGCAGCCGCGCCATCACCTCGGCCAGTTCGTCGGGCGGGTCGCTGTCCCAGCCGTCCGAGGCGATCACCAGCACCGCGCCGCGCAACAGGTTGCCGTGCCGGCCTCGCGACAGCTCGGCGAGGCACCGCGCCAGGTGGGTGCCGCCGTACCGGTCGACCACCTCCTCGGTCGCCCGGGCCACCGCCCGCTCGGCCGACCGATGGGCAAGCGTCGCGGTCAACCGGGTCAGCCCGGTGGCGAAGGCGAAGGTCTCCGCGCGACCGGTCTGCGCGAAGGCCCGCATCAGGTGCAGGTACGCCGTGGCGTACTCCCGCATCGACCGGCTCACGTCGGCCACCAGCACCACCCGGACCGGCCGCACCGCCGGACGGCGCCAGTCCAGCCGGACCGGCTCCCAGGCCGTACGCCGCGCCGACCGCATCGTCTCCCGCAGAGCCACCCGACGGCCCCGCGAGCGCACGTCGGCCCGGCGGCTGGGCCGGGTCGGCCACCGGCGCATCGCGGCCTCCAGCCACCTCCCCAGCACCACCAACTGCGCCTCGTCGAACTCCTCGAACGGCACGTCGGCGATCGCCGCCAGCGCACTGGGCAACAGCTCCGGCAAGGCCCGCGCGTCGTCGAGGACCGGGTCGGAGACCACCACCCTGGGCAGGGTGTGCCACGGGAGCGTCGCGACCTCGCCGCCGCCGTCGGACCCCGCGCCGGTCGGCGCCAGATCGTCCTCGCGCCGCGGCGGGACGGGGGGCTTGCGCCGGGGATCGATGTCCAGCATGGCGTCGAGGAAGGCCCCTCGGAACACCCGCTCGAAGATCTCCAGGTCGCTCGCCCGCTTGACCAGGGTCAGCCGCGCCGACCAGTAGAGGGAATCGACCGTGGCCGGCGGCCGCCACCCGAGCGCGTCGGCGAACTCGGCCATCGAGCTGACCGCCACGGTGATGCCGCGACGGCGGAGCTGGTGGGCCATGGCGGCGACGAACGCCGCCCGGTCGACCCCGGCCAGGATCGCCCCGGAGCCGAGGTGGAGGCCGGCGGGCGGGTCGGTCACGGGGCTGGTCAAGGGTCTAGCCGCCGACGAAGGCATCGAGTTCCCGCTCGACCAGGTCGCGGTCGTCGGGGGTCTTGGCCAGCGCGCCCAGCGTGGGCAGGGCGAGCTCGCGCACCAGTTCGGTAGCACCGAGGGCAGCGAGCGCGGCCACCCAGTTGATCGCCTCCGCGACGCCGGGCGGCTTGTCCACGTCGAGGGCGCGGACCCGACCCACGAAGCGGGACGCGGAGTCGACCAGCGCCTCGGTGGCCGACGGCACCGAGCGGCGCAGGATCGCGACCACCCGGCTCGGCTCCGGGAAGGTCAGCCAGTGGTAGAGGCACCGGCGGCGCAGGGCGTCGTGCAGATCCCGGCTGCGGTTGGAGGTCAACACCACCGTGGGCGGGCGCACGGCCGCGAACGTGCCCAGCTCCGGAACGGTCACCGACCCCTCGCCGAGGACCTCCAGCAACAGGGCCTCGAATTCGCTGTCCGCGCGATCCACCTCGTCGATCAGCAGCACCGGCGGGCGAGGACCGTCGTACCGCACGCACGCCAGGATCGGCCGCTCGACCAGGAACTCCTCGGCGAAGAGATCGGCCTCGTCGATCCGCTCGTGCCGGGCCTCGGCCAACCTGATCGCCAGCAACTGACGCTGGTAGTTCCAGTCGTAGAGCGCTTCGGCGGCCGTCAGTCCCTCGTAGCACTGCAGCCGGATCAGCGGCACGCCGCGAGCGGCCGCGAGGGTGTGCGCGGCCGCGGTCTTGCCGACCCCCGGCTCGCCCTCCAGAAGCAGCGGCAGGCCCAGCCGGCCGGCCAGGAAGAAGGCTGTCGCGGTGCCCTCGTCGGCCAGATAGCCGTGCTCGCCGAAACGGGCGCGCACCTGTTCGGCGGAGTCGAACTCGGTCCTCGGGTCACTCACTGAACCACTCATGGGATCGCTCATCGGCCCACTCGCCCGTCCTCGGCGAGCAGCTCCCGGTAGTCCTCCCAGGTGTCGACGTCGCGCGGCGCATCTCCCGGCACCGGCACCCGTACGACGTCCGGCCCGGTGCGTCTCTCGTCGATGCCGTCGTCCTGGATGTCGCCCGCCGGGGCGTCCACCAGCTTCCAAATCGCCTTGTCCCCGCGCAGCCCGCGCAGGGTCTCGAACATGTCGCGAGAGAACCACAACGGATGACCGAGCCCGTCGGCGTAGGCGCACACCCCGACCCGATGCCCGGCCGCGCCGGACAGCAACGCCGACACGCTCTCGGGTCGTACGCCGGGTTGGTCGCCGAGGAGGAGGACCACCCCGGCGACGTCCGCGCGCACCGCGTCGAGCGCCGAACGGATCGAGGTGGCGCAGCCGTCGCCGAAGTCCCGGTTGAGCACCACCTCGGCTCCGCTCAGGTCGACCCGCTCCCGGATCTCGTCGGCCGCGCCGCCCAGCGCGATCACCACCTGGTCCACCCCGGAGGCCCGGGCGACGTCCAGCGTGGCGTCGAGCAGGGCGCGGTCCCGGTACGGCAGCAGTTGCTTGGGTCGCCCCAGCCGCCGGGACGACCCGGCGGCCAGGACCACCGCCGCGGCCCTCACGCCGAGCCTCCGGCGAACCGGTCCCGGCAGCCGGGGTTGCAGAACCAGTGCCGCACCCCGTCGACGGTCGCGGTCGGGGTGCCCGGACCCACCACGACGGTCATCCCGCAGGCCGGATCGACGGCCGGCTCCGGGCGCGGCTCTGTCTCGCCGGCCAGGCGCAGGTCGAGCCCGTCCCGCCGAACCACCCGGACCAGCTCGGCGACGATCGAGAGGCCGATCTCCGGCGCCGTCTTCGCGCCGATGTCGATGCCGGCGTGCGGACGCACCCGGCGGCGCTCCTCGTCGGTGAGGCCCAGTTCGTCGAGCAGGATCTCGCCGCGGGTCGCGCTGCACACCACCCCGACGTAGCCGACGCCCGCGTCCAGGGCCGCTCGCACGGCCACCGCCTCCGCCCCGTCCTGCGTGCAGACGACCGCGGCCGCCGCCCCGCTCAGGTCGGCCCCAGAATCGGCCCCCGGACCGGTCCCGTCGACGACCGCGAAGCCGACCACGGGGGCCAGTTCCGCGATCGCCCGGGCGATCGGCGAGGTCCCGGCCACGTGCACGATCGGCGACGGCAGCAGCGGCTCCAGGAAGATCTCCAACGCGCCTCCCGACAGGCAGGGGTTCACCACCACGCTGGCGCCCGCGGCCTCGGGGAAGCCGGCCTCGCCGTCCGGAATCACCCGGAGCAGGACGCTCTCCCGCCGGTCGAGCACGGACAGGGCCGCGGCGCGCACGGAGTCGGCCGCGCAGTGACCGCCGACGAATCCCTCCATGGAGCCGTCCGCCAGCACGATCGCCAGGTCGCCGGCCCGCGCCGAACTCGGGCCCTGGGCCCGCACCACCGTCGCACGCACGAAGGGCGTCCGGGAGCCGGTCAGCTCCGCGATCCGCATCCCCAGTCCGCTGGTCATCGGTCCCCCTGATCCGGACTCAGATCGGTGGCGTCGCTTTGCCCCGCATGGCGTCCCAGACCCGCGAGGGCGTCAGCGGCATGTCGGCATGCCGGACCCCGAACGGCTTCAAGGCATCGATCACCGCGTTCACCACGGCCGGCGGCGAGCCCACCGTGGCGGATTCGCCGATCCCCTTGGCGCCGATCGGGTGGTGCGGCGACGGCGTCTCGGTGTGACCGGTCTCCCAGTGCGGGGTCTCCAGGGCGGTCGGGATCAGGTAGTCCATGAGCGAGCCGCCGAGGCAGTTGCCATCGGAGTCGAAGGAGATCATCTCCATCAGGGCCATCCCGATGCCGTCGGTCAGGCCGCCGTGGACCTGGCCCTCGATGATCATCGGATTGATGCGGGTGCCGCAGTCGTCGACCGCGACGAACCGGCGTACCTTCACCTCGGCGGTGCCGGGATCGACGTCGACCACGCAGATGTACGCGCCGTACGGGTAGGTCAGGTTCTCCGGGTTGTAGCAGATCTGCGCCTCCAACCCGCCCTCGATGCCCTCCGGTAGATCACCCGCGCCGTGCGCGCGCATCGCGATGTCGGCGATGGTCACCGACCGCGACGGGTCGCCCTTGACGTGGAACGACCCCTTCTCCCACTCCAGGTCCGCCACCGAGACCTCGAGCATGCCGGAGGCGATGATCTTCGCCTTGTCGCGCACCTTCCGGGCCACCAGCGCGGCGGCCGCCCCCGAGACCGGGGTCGACCGGCTGCCGTAGGTGCCGAGGCCGAAGGGCGTCTGGTCGGTGTCGCCGTTGACCACCTGGATGTCGGCCGGCGCGATCCCGGTCTCCTCGGCGACGATCTGGGCGAACGTGGTCTCGTGGCCCTGGCCCTGGCTCATGCACGAGACCCGTACGACGGCCTTGCCGGTCGGGTGCACCCGCAGCTCGCAGCCGTCGGCCATCCCGAGGCCCAGGATGTCCATGTCCTTGCGCGGGCCGGCGCCGACCGCCTCGGTGAAGAACGCCACGCCGATGCCCATCAACGGGTCCCCGGGGTCGTTGCGATCGCGCCGCTCGGCCTGCTCCCGGCGAAGCTCGTCGTACCCGGCGAGATCCAGCGCGACCCGCATGGTCCGGTCGTAGTCCCCCGAGTCGTAGACCCAGCCGGTCTTGGTGGTGTAGGGAAACTGTTCGGGCTTGATGAAGTTCCTGCGCCGCAACTCGACCGGGTCCAGCCGCAGCTCGTCGGCCAGGCAGTCCACCAGGCGCTCGACGAGGTAGACCGCTTCGGTGATCCGGAACGAGCACGCGTAGGCGACACCGCCCGGCGCCTTGTTGGTGTAGACGGCGGTCATCGAGCAGTACGCCGCAGCCAGGTCGTAACTCCCGGTGAACACACCGAAGAATCCGGCCGGGTACTTCACCGGGGCGGCGGTGCCGTTGAACGCCCCGTGGTCGGCGAGGACGTGGGTGCGGATCGCCAGCATCCGGCCGTCCCTGGTGGCCGCGATCTCGCCGCGCATGATGTAGTCGCGGGCGAAGCCGGTGCTGACCAGGTTCTCGGTCCGGTCCTCCATCCACTTGACCGGCTTGTTGAGCAGCAGCGACCCGACGATCGCGCACACGTAGCCGGGATAGATCGGGACCTTGTTGCCGAACCCGCCGCCGATGTCGGGCGCGATCACCCGGATCTTGTGCTCGGGCAGCCCGGCCACGATCGCGTAGAGTGTGCGATGCGCGTGCGGCGCCTGGGTGGTCGACCAGAGCGTGAGCTTGCCGTCGACCCGGTCGAAGTCGGCCACCGCGCCGCAGGTCTCCATCGGCGCCGGGTGTACCCGCGGGTAGACGATGTCCTGGGTCACCACGACCTCGGCGTCGGCGAAGACCGCGTCGGTCGCGGCCGCGTCGCCGGTCTCCCAGTCGAAGCAGTGGTTGTCGGTCTTGCCGTCGAGATCGGTGCGGATCACCTCGGCGTCGGGCGCGAGCGCCTTCCGGACGTCGATCACCGGCTTCAGGATGTCGTACTCGACGTCGATCAGTTCGAGCGCGTCCCGGGCGGCGTACCGGTCCTCCGCCACCACGAAGGCGACCTCCTGACCCTGGAACCGGACCTTGTCCGTAGCGAGAACTGCCTGGACGTCGTTCGACAGGGTCGGCATCCAGGCCAGCCCCTTCTCGGCCAGCATGGCGCCGGTCACCACCAGCTTCACCTTCGGATGCGCCTGGGCGGCGCTGATGTCGACGCTGACGATCCTCGCGTGCGCCACCGGCGACCGCAGGACGGCCAGGTGCAGCATCCCGGGGAGCTGGACGTCGTCGACGTACCGGCCGAGGCCGCGCACGAAGCGCGGATCCTCCTTGCGGAGCATCCGGCCGTAGCCGACCGGAGCCTGGTCGTTGTCGGCCCGCTCGTTGCCGAACGGGTCGTCGATCGTGCCGGGGGCTTCGACAGTGCTGGTCATGAGGGACTTCCCGCCGTTTCGCTCGGGGCTGTTTCCCGGGCTGTTTCCTGGGCTGTTTCCTGGGCTGTTCCCTGGGCGGCCTGCCTCTCGTGCGCCGCCGCCCACTGGATGGACCGGACGATCGTGGTGTAGCCGGTGCACCGGCAGATCTGACCCGAGATCGCCTCCCGGATGGTGTCCTCGCTGGGATCGGGATCGCGGTCGAGCAACGCGCGCGCCGTCATCATCATGCCGGGGGTGCAGAACCCGCATTGCAACCCGTGACACTGCATGAAGCCCTGCTGGACCGGGTCCAGCTCGCCGTCCGTCTCCAGTCCCTCGACCGTGCGAACCTCCCGCCCGTCGGCCATGGCCGCCAGCACGGTGCAGGTCTTGACCGGCTCGCCGTCCATCCAGGCGACGCAGGTGCCGCAGTTGCTGGTGTCGCACCCCCAGTGGGTTCCGGTGAGCCCGAGTTCGTCGCGGAGGAAGTGGACCAACAGCATGCGGCCCTCGATCTCCCGGGTCACCTGATCGCCGTTGATCGTGATCGTCACCTGCATGTCAGTGGGTCCTTCCGTTGAGGTCCCGAGCGGTGGATCCGGCGCAGCGTTCGACCGCGCGGCGCAGGGTTCGGCGGGTGAGTTCGTCGGCGAGGTGGCGCTTGTAGTCCTCGGTCCCCCGGTTGTCGGTGACCGGCGAACAACTGCGGGCCGCGATCGCGCCCGCCTCGGCGTACAGCTCGTCGGTGGGTTCCCGGCCCCGCAACAGCCCCGAGATCTCTGGGATCCCGGTGGTGTTCGGGCCGACCGCCGCCATCCCGACCCGGGCATCCGCGATCACGGAGCCGGTCATCCAGACCGCGGACCCGACCGAGGTCACCGCCCAGTCACCGGCCCGTCGCTCGACCTTGGCATAGGCACTGGAGCCACCGGCGCGCACCGGGATCCGCACCTCGGTGAGCAGCTCGCCGGACTCCACCGCCGTCTCGTAGGGCCCGCGGTGGAACTCCTCCATGGTGACCACGCGCTCGCCGCCGGGGCCCCTGATCACGCAACTCGCGTTGAGCGTCGTGCAGACCGCGGACAGATCCTCGGAGGGATCGGCCTGGCACAGAGAGCCACCGATGGTGCCCCGGTTGCGCACCACCGGGTCCGCGATCACCCGCTCGGCGTCGGCGAAGATCGGGAACAGGGCGGCCAACTCGGCGGACTCCAACAGCTCCCGGTGCCGGGTCATCGCCCCGATCCGGACCTCGTCGCCCGAGATCCGGACATAGCCGAGCTCGCCGTGCAGTCCGTTGATGTCCACCAGGTACTCCGGGGTGGCCAGGCGCAGCTTCATCATCGGAATCAGGCTGTGGCCCCCGGCCACCACCCGGGCTTCCTCACCCAGCCGCTCCAGCAGGCCGATGGCGTGATCGACGCTGGTGGCTCGCTCGTACTCGAATGGGGCGGGAACCTGCATGAGCGACCTCCGTACGCCGACTGTGGTGCAACTGTCG
>JBOFLE010000039.1:0-5318 GCA_051657705.1 Nocardioides sp.
GTCAATGGGAGGCCGGCTGATCACCCCGATATGGCCGCGGTTCACTTGTCTTGCCCGTCCGCCGCCGTCCAGGGTCATTGCGGCTGAATCATGTCGATAGTGGAACGGTTGGCGGTACCGGGTGAGGTGCCATGGGGGAGGAGTCGGGAGCGTCAGGCTCGCGTAGGGCCGTCGGGTTCGGAGTCGGTATGCCGCACGTTGGTCCCGGCGCCGGTGATGACGTCCGGATCGGTGGCGGCTCGATCAGCTCCTGGCCTGGGGTGAGAACCGGATGGCGATAGCCGCGGCGGCGCTGGCGGCCCTCCTCGGGCCCAACCGGGCGGAGGCGAACGTCACTGACCTGCTCCCGCAACCCAAGCGACGGCGGCAACGGCATGATGCATGCGTCAGATTTTCCGAAAAAAGCAATCTTCCGCGATGTGCGGAACTCGGCTATTATCGAGAAATGGCTAGAGGTCGGCGCACGTTCACCTTGCCCTTCGAAGGGTACGGCGATGAGCCCAAGAGCGAGGCAGACGTCGTGCTGACGGCGGCTGCGCGGATCCAAGCCGCACTCCCAACAGGCTGGACGGTCCAAACGAAGACCGAGGTCGGTGGACTGGATGGCGCCACCGACGCCTCCCGCCGCCCGGACGCTCGGCTTGCTCTCGTGCGGGAGGGCAAAACCGTGGCGACGTACGCTGTCGGGGCCAAGCGTGCCCTGGCTTCGAGCAACCTGCTCCCCGCCATCAATCGACTCCTCGCCCTGCAGGGCGACAACTCGGCCGGAATGCGGCCGATGCTGGTCGCTCGCTACCTCAGCCCCCAGCAACAGCGGGTGCTGCAAGAACGGGGCATCGCCTACGCCGACGCCACCGGAAACCTGCACTTGATGTCGGATGACCCGCTGGTCCTCCTGTCCGATCGAGGCGCGAGCGCCGATCCTTGGCGGGGTCCCGGACGCCCGACGACCAGCCTGAAGGGGCTCCCCGCCGTCCGGCTCGTCCGCGCACTGGCTGACTTCGTCCCTCCGTACTCCGTCTCTGAACTCGCCGATTTGGCCGGCGCATCGCTCGGTGCCGCCTACCGCCTCAGCGACTACCTCGTCGGAGTAGGCCTGCTCACCCGCAGCGAACGTGGGCCGATCACCGATGTCGACTGGCCCGAGCTGCTTCGGCGGTGGAGCCAGGACGCTCGATACCTCGACACCAGCACGACGCGTGGCTTCCTCGAACCGCGCGGGCTTGACAGCCTCGTCGAGAAGCTCGGCAAGCAGCCGCCATCGCGGCGCTACGCGGTGAGTGGCTCCTTGGCCTCTCAGCCCTATGCCTCGTACGCCGAAGCTCGGTTGGGACTCATCTACGCGGACGACCCACTGCAACTCGCGTCGGACCTTGGACTGCGCCCCGTGGATGCCGGCGCCAACGTGGTCCTTACAGCGCCGCGTTCCCCCGTTGTCTTCGAGCGCATATCGAAGTGGAGAGACATCACCATCGTTGCTCCCAGCCAGGCAGTCACCGACCTCCTTGGCGGCCCCGGCCGAAACCCTGCCGAAGGCGAATACCTGCTGGACTGGATGAAGGAGAACCCAGATGCCTGGCGCCGACAACTTGATCGTTGAGGCGCGTGCCGCTCTGCTCGATGCGATCGCAGCTCTCGAAGCCCACAAGGCATCGGTGATCCTCATCGGTGCCCAAGCGATCTACCTACGCACAGGCAACACCACATTCGCCCTGGCCGAGGCAACCAAGGACTCCGACCTCGCCATCGACACCCGAGAACTTGGTGAGGATCCCCTTCTCGAGGACGCGATGACCAGCGCAGGCTTCATCCTCAACCCGGTCAGTCAGCAACCCGGTGCCTGGATGTCGCCAAACGGAATCCCCGTCGATCTGATGGTCCCTGCGCACCTTGCTGGCTCCGGCAGGCGGCGCGGCGTCCGTATCCCGCCCCACTCCAAGCGCTCTGCACGCCGGGCGGCCGGACTTGAGGCGGCGCTCATCGACCAGTCACTGATGACCGTCGACTCTCTGAGCGGCGACGGCCGGAGCGCCGTCATCAACGTCGCAGGCTCAGGGGCACTGCTCGTGGCGAAGCTTCACAAGCTGGGCGAACGGGTCGACACTCCCGACCGTCTCAACGAGAAGGACGCGCACGATATCTACCGGCTGCTGGTTGCTACCGAGACTCCTGATCTCGCCGAGACTATGCAGCGGCTTCACGCCGACGAGGTCTCCCAACGGGCCACCACACAGGCGCTGGGCTACCTGGAGCAACTCTTTGCAAGCGCGGATCCCCTCGGTGCCACGATGGCCGGTCGCGCCGAGGAAGGAGTCGGCCAGCCAGACACGGTTTCGGCTTCGGTCAGCCTCCTCGCACAGGACCTACTCTCAGCACTGGCGTGATCGGCGACGGGCCCCGCGGCTCTGAACCGAGAGGATGGACACCGTGAGCGATCTGCAAGCAGAGCTGGAGAGCCTACGGACCGAGAACGCCCGCCTGCGTAGACTCCTCAAGCTGACTGACGCGGAGGCGACTCCAGCCCAAGGCGTCCAGGCAGCGTGGTTCGACAAGGCGCCGGGTCCGGTGGACGGGCGTTCTTCCTCGCGGGCCAAGGTCGAGTTCTATGCCGCGTTGTTCGGTGCGAGACGTGACGTCTATGCCGTGCGCTGGGACAACGCCCGCACCGGCAAGTCGGGGTGGTTGCCCGCAGTCGAGGGCGGGTGGCGCAAGGGCCGGCCGCCCTCCGACATACGACACCTGCCGCTGACCCCCGAGGTGCTGGCCGCGCATCTGACCGGCGACGTCCACATCGGCCTCTATCCGATGCTCCCCGACGACCAGACCTGCTGGCTCGCCGCCGACTTCGACGGACAAGCAGCGATGCTCGACGCCCTCGCCTACCTCAAAGCGGCCCGAGCCGTCGGCGCACCGGCCGCGCTCGAGGTATCGCGGTCCGGGATAGGCGCCCACGTGTGGGTCTTCTTCACCGACCCCGTTCCAGCGGCCACCGCGCGCCAGGTCGGGACCGCTCTGGTCCGCGAAGCGATCGCCATCCGTGGCCGCATGGACCTGCGGTGTTACGACCGGCTCTTCCCGTCCCAAGACGTGCTGCCCGGGCAAGGACCCGGCAACTTGATCGCGGCCCCACTCCACGGCAAGTCACGAAAGCTAGGCACCACTGTCTTTCTCGACCTGGCCACGCTGGAGCCGTTCGAGGACCAGTGGGAGTACCTCTCCACCCTGGAGCGCCTTACCCCGAAGCAGGTAGCGAAGCTCGCCTCGGCGCTCCGGGAACCGACGGTAGGGGCACGCGTTGATCGGACCCAGCTCGCGCGGTCGACCAGGACCCAGCCGAATCCGGCACCGATCGTGCATCTCAGCATGGACGGCGTCGTGCGGATTCCCGGCTCGGAACTGAGCCCCTCGCTCTATGCGACCTTGAAGCACGCGGCGTCCACGTACAACCCGGAGTTCTACAATCGCCAGCGTCGCCGCCAGTCGACGTGGAACGTCCCGCGCATCGTCACCTCCTACGACGAGACGCTCGACGATCACCTCGTCCTCCCGCGCGGGCTACGCGACACGGCGACGCGCCTCATCGAAAGGGCCGGCAGCAGAGTCGAGGTCGACGATCAGCGAGCCAACGGAGATCCTCTGGATCTCTCGCCAAACTTCGATCTCAGGCCACAGCAGCAGGAAGCAGTGGAGGCGATGCTGCCGCACGAGTTGGGACTCCTGGTCGCTCCACCCGGATCTGGGAAGACCGTCATGGCCTGTGCCGTCATCGCCCAGCGAACTGTTTCCACACTCGTGCTGGTCGACCGCAAGACGCTCGCCGACCAGTGGCGCCGCGAGATCAACGACCTTCTCGGCACCAAGCCGGGGCAACTCGGCGGTGGCCGATCCAAGCTCACCGGCATCGTCGACATCGCCACTTTGCAGACACTCGCCCGCCGAACCGACCTCGCCGACAAACTCGGCACCTACGGCCAGATCATCGTCGACGAGTGCCACCACGTCCCGGCAGCCGCGTTCGAGACCGCCGTCCGCGCCATCCCCGCGCGCTACTGGGTCGGGCTCACCGCCACGCCGTACCGGCGTGACGGCCTCGATGACCTCATCGGCTTCCAACTCGGCCCCGTCCGCCACACCTTCACTCACGCCGACCCCGACACCCTCGAAGGCGCCGGCGCTGACCGGCCCCGCTCCGTACTGGTTGTCCACGCCACCTCCTTCCGGCTGGAGAATCCCGTGGATCTGTCCATCCCGGGCGCCATCGCAGGCGTCCACCGCGCGCTGGCCGAAGACGAGGCACGCAATGGGCAGATCCTCACCGATGTGATGGAGGCACTCGGTCGCGGCCGCCACTGCCTTGTCCTCGCCCAGCGAACCGGCCACGTCGACCACCTCGCCTCGGCACTCGCCGAGCGTGGACTGAACCCGGTCGTCCTCAAGGGCGGCATGGGCGCCAAGCAGCGCGCCGCAGCCATCAGGCGGCTCAACCCATCCGATTCCGACTCGCCGCTGCTTGTGGTGGCGACGGGCCACTTCGTCGGCGAAGGCTTCGACTGTCCCGCACTTGACACGCTGTTCCTGGCAGGCCCGGTCTCGTTCAGGGGCCGTCTCGTGCAGTACGCCGGCCGCATCCTCCGAGCCCACCCGGGCAAGCAGACCGCCGAGGTGCATGACTACCACGACGTCGAGGTGCCAGTTCTCGCTGCCGCCCTCGCGAAGCGGGCGCCCGGCTACATCAGCCTCGGATTCTCCGACCCCCGCAAGTCAATTTGACGCCTGCTCGCGCTCACGTCATCCCGTACGAGTGATGCACGAAGCCCCGGAGCCGGTGTCCAACGGCGATCTCCGCTGAACCGACGCGAACCGCCACATCACGCCTGACCGCTGCTTTCGTCAAAATTCGCTGACAGCCGCCAACCGGGGAACCTCGTGGCACCAGGGGCGTCTACCGCGCAGCTCGCCGAGACGTGCTGGCCTTTCTCACCAGACCCGCCACACGATGACCAGCCACCCGAACCGCGGCTTCAACCCGCCGCCGATCGGTTCGACGACACTCACTGTCGAACCACCGACTCCGGACTGGGTCGGACACGCTCACCGCGCCCAGTTCGATGACGGCCTGACCGCCATCGACTGGGTCCACAGACCCAGCCCGCACTTCCCCGACCAAGTCGTATAGTCCCTGCTGGTTCGTCCCGACGGGCACACCGAACTACACCCGCCAGTGGTCTGTGCAGGTGAACTCCCCGAGATCGTCCACACCGAAGACTGGCTCATGGAGCCGCCTATCGGAATCGAACCGATGACCTAATCATTACGAG
>JBOFLE010000040.1:0-1341 GCA_051657705.1 Nocardioides sp.
TTAAAAATGCTTTTTGTGCATGAATAAAATCCTATTTGCAATGCAGGAAGACACTTCTTAACGTTCTAGAAGTCTTTTTCACATTTCTTCATTTCAGAGATTCAGTGCTCATAGCGCTGGGCTGCAAAGGCTGAAAAGCGTTTTTCTCGGTCAGGGAGAGCTGGTCCATGCAATGTTCAGAGAAACAATAAGCCACATTAAAAATTCTTTTTTTGCATGAATAAAATCCTATTTGCAATGCAGGAAGACACTTCTTAACGTTCTAGAAGTCTTTTTCACATCCCTTCATATCAGAGACTCAGTGCTCAGAGCGCTGGGCTGCAAAGGCTGAAAAGCGTTTTTCTCGGTCAGGGAGAGCTGGTTCATGCAATGTTCAGAGAAACATTGAGCCACATTAAAAATGCTTTTTGTGCATGAATAAAATCCTGTTTGCAATGCAGGAAGACACTTCTTAACGTTCTAGAAGTCTTTTTCACATTTCTTCATTTCAGAGATTCAGTGCTCATAGCGTTGGGCTGCAAAGGCTGAAAAGCGTTTTTCTCGGTCAGGGAGAGCTGGTCCATGCAATGTTCAGAGAAACAATAAGCCACATTAAAAATTCTTTTTGTGCATGAATAAAATACTATTTGCAATGCAGGAAGACACTTCTTAACGTTCTAAAAGTCTTTTTCACATTTCTTCATTTCAGAGATTCAGTGCTCATAGAGCTGGGCTGCAAAGGCTGAAAAGCGTTTTTCTCGGCCAGGGAGAGCTGGTTCATGCAATGTTCAGAGAAACAATAAGCCACATTAAAAATTCTTTTTGTGCATGAATAAAATCCTATTTGCAATGCAGGAAGACACTTCTTAACGTTCTAGAAGTCTTTTTCACATTTCTAAATATCAGAGATTCAGGGCGCTGGGCTGCATAGGCTGAAAAGCGTTTTTCTCGGTCAGGGAGAGCTGGTTCATGAAATGTTCAGAGAAACATTGAGCCACATTAAAAATGCTTTTTGTGCATGAATTAAATCCTATTTGCAATGCAGGAAGACACTTCTTAACGTTCTAGAATTCTTTTTCACATTTCTTCATTTCAGATATTCAGTGCTCATAGCGCTGGGCTGAAAAGGCTGAAAAGCGTTTTTCTCGGTCATAGAGAGCTGGTTCATGAAATGTTCAGAGAAACATTGAGCCACATTAAAAATGCTTTTTGTGCATGAATAAAAACCTATTTGCAATGCAGGAAGACACTTCTTAACGTTCTAGAAGTCTTTTTCACATTTCTTCATTTCAGAGATTCAGTGCTCATAGCACTGGGCTGCAAAGGCTGAAAAGCGTTTTTCTCGGTCAGGGAGAGCTGGTC
>JBOFLE010000041.1:0-1195 GCA_051657705.1 Nocardioides sp.
ACCGTCGCCATCGTCATCTCCGGCCCACCGTTGCTGTTCGAACTCGGCGTGCTCCACGAGATCTTCGGGATCGATCGCAGCGACGAAGGCGTCCCGCGATTCGACCTGCGAATCTGCGCCGAAAGGCCGGGAGAGTCGCTGGCGCTCGGCTTCGGGATCACCCTCACTCCGGAGTTCGGGCTCGACGCGGCACTCGCGGCCGACCTGGTGATCGCTCCCGCCGGCTCGATCGACGAGGACGTGAGCGAGCCGATTCGCGAGACCTTCCGGCTGGCGCACGCCAGGGGTGCCGGCGTCCTCTCGGTCTGCTCGGGCGCGTTCACGCTCGCCCAGGCCGGCATCCTCGACGGAAGGCGCGCCGCCACGCACTGGCGGTACGCGGAGCAACTGAGGAGCGCCTTTCCCGACGTCGACGTCGACGACAACGTCCTGTTCGTCGAGCACGACGGCATCGTGACGAGCGCCGGCACAGCCGCCGGCATCGACGCCTGCCTCCACCTCGTGCGCCGCGAACTCGGTGCCGAGGTGGCGAACCGCATCGCGAGGCGAATGGTGGTGCCACCCCAACGGGAAGGCGGGCAATTGCAGTACATCCAGCACCCCGTGCCGGCGTGCTCGGCGGACACCTTGACGCCGATCCTGCAGTGGATGACCGAGCACTTGGACCGCGACTTGTCGGTGCGCGAACTCGCGACCCGGGCGACCATGTCCGAGCGCACCTTCGCTCGCCGGTTCGCCGCCGAGACCGGCACCACGCCGGCGCGATGGCTGCTGGCTCAGCGCTTGCATCGGGCCCGCACGCTGCTGGAGCGCAGCGATCTCAGCATCGAGTCCGTGGCCAACAGCAGTGGCTTCAGGTCCGCCAGCCTGCTGCGGCATCACTTCAGCCGCGAAGTCGGGGTACCCCCGGCGACCTACCGCCGCACGTTCTGGTGTGACTCCCCCGGATAGCGAACTGCTTCGATAGCGAGCTGCTTTGGGGCCGGCGGCGGACGGCGATGCCGGATTACGGGGGTGGACTGTCCGCGGGGGCATCGCTGGCCCGCAAGACTCCTCGCACCGCGTGTGCCGCGGCGGCGGCACGATCATCGCTCAACGCGGCCGCCCCGGGCTCCTGCACGTAGAACACGTCCACGACCTGCGGCCCCACGGTGGCGACATGGGCCGACCGCACGGTCAGCTTGAGATCGGCCAG
>JBOFLE010000042.1:0-18479 GCA_051657705.1 Nocardioides sp.
TGCCGATCTCGGTCTGGAAGCCGGCAGTGACCACGCCGTAGGCGGCGCCGATGGCCAGCAGGTTGAAGACGGCGCTGACCAGCGGCAACCAGACTGATCGGAAGGCGATCATCAGCAGTACCAGTGACAACGACACGACCGTGACGATCAGCACCCATAGCCGGTCGGCGACCCGATCAGCCAGGTCGTCGAAGGTGGCCGTGGTTCCTCCCACGTAAGCGGTGGTGCCGCCGGGGGCGTCTGCCAGCGCGGCGGGAATGGTGTCCCGCAGTGTCGAAACCAAGGCCGAGGTGGCCTCGTCTTGGGGTGCGCTGGTGGGCAGCACCGTCATTACGGCGGCGTCACCATCGGTGTTGAATCGGGGTTCGGCGACGGTGGCGACGTTCTCGATCGCTGCGAGACGCTCGCGTAGCCCTTGCGCGATGTCGGACCGGTCGGCCTCGCCGATGCCCGCGGGGAACTTCACGGCCACCAGTAGCGGACCGTTGACGCCGGCTCCGAAACCGTCGCTGAGTCGGTCGTAGGCAACTCGCTGGGTCGAATCCGCGGCGGCGTTGCCGTCGTCGGGCTGGCCGAGGTCCAGCCCTAGGGTCGGTGCCGCCATCGCGAGGAGTGCGATGGTGGCGAGGGAACCGCTCAACCACGGCCGCCGGGTCATAGCCGAGGCCAGCGAGCGGGCGCGCCGGCCGTCGCTGTCGGCGATCGGCCCGCCTGTGCGCTCGGCACGCGGCAAGACCCGGCGGCCGGCGAACGACAGCAGGGCGGGCACGACAGTGAGCGCTCCGACGGCCGAGATCGCGACCACCAGTCCGGCGGCCAGGCCCATTCGGCCGATGAACGGAATGCCGACCACGAAGAGTCCGCAGATGGAGATGATGACGATCAGGCCGGCCACCAGGATCGATACCCCCGTCGTACGGTTCGCCGCCCCGGCGGCCGTGACCACGTCGTCGCCCTCGCGGAGCCGGTCTCGGAACCGAGCGACCATGAAGAGTGCGTAGTCGATGCCCGCGCCCAGCCCCAACATGACCACGAGCGTCGGGGCCACCGTCGGCACATCGACGAAGGCCGAGATGAAGGCGAGCACGGTAGTACCGACGACGACACCCAACAGGGCCGCCACCAGGGTCACGATGGTGGCCCAGAACGACCGGAACAACCATGTCAAGATGATCAAGGCCGCCGCGATCCCGATCAGTTCGCCTACCGGTGTCGATCGCTCGCCTTGCAAGTCGACCAGGCTGCCGCGATAGGCGGGATCCAGACCCGTGGCTGTCACCGGTTCGACGGCATCCTCGAGGTCGGCCAAGGTGCCGTCGCGAAGTTCGTCGGCCGGTAGCGAGTATTGCACTGTCGTGAACGCCACGAGACCGTCCCGAGAGACCTGCACCGGCGCCACGGCCGCCACGTCCGGCAACGCCCGCACCCGCGCCGCCATCTCATCCAGCGCCTTGCCTGCCGACTGACCGCCCACCCGAGCACCAGCTGTCTCAGCGGCGACCACCACCTGTACCGAATCGCCACCGGCTTCCGGGAATCGCTCCTGCAAGAGGTCGGCCGCCTGCTGCGAATCGGCACCGGGGACCTCGAAGTCGTCGACGAACGCCGCTCCGAGCTGTCCCGACACCGGAGTGAGTACGGCGACCACGGCGATCGCCCCGAGCATGGTGGCCCATCGGCGCCGAGCGCACGCTCGACCCACGCGATCCAGGAAGGCGGCCAACCGCCCCTGTCGCCGCAGTACAGGACTGTCGATTGAATCATTCGTTTCAAGCACTTGATTGACGATAGAGTGAGAGCTGTGGAGTTGTCCAATCAGCCGCCGGGTGCCGGTGCGCGAGCACCTGGTACCGCACAGCGCCTTCGCCGGGCGGCCGCTCGCCTGCTCAGCGAGCGCACGTGGCACGAGATCACCCTGCGGGACATCACGAACGCCGCCGACGCGAACGTGGCCTCCGTCAACTACCACTTCGGATCCAAGAACGCGCTGCTGGCGGAGGTCGTCCACAACGCTGTCGCCGGGGTGGTCAGACGGCGGGCGGCGATCATGGACGCGCTACCCGCGGACGCCTCGCTCGAGACGGTGGTCGAGGTCTGGTTGGAGCCGGGGCTCGTGGCGGACTCTCCCGACTCGCCGCAGCGGGAGCCGTCGTGGGAGATCCTTCGTCGACACCTCGGCTCCTCGGTACCAGAGGTGGCTCAGGCCTACGAGGAGGCCGGCGTCGTCATCGAGCGATCACTCACCTCGCGACTGCGGCACCTGCTCCCGCACCTCGGCGACCACGAACTCCGACTGCGACACGTCGGCATCCTGGCTGCCGTCGCGGCCCTGACCGACCGGCATCTCGCGAGCGAGATGCCGGGGCTCAAGATCCACACACCCGACCAGCCGACCGATCCGGAGTCGCTCCGACGAGCAGTGATCGCCTTCGCCTGCGGCGCCCTGCGCGCCCCGGCAACTCAACACAGGCCCTAGTCAATTCCAGGCCCGGGGCCGTCCGCGCCGTTGGGTGCGGTGGATCGTCCGAGTAGCCTCCTGTGCCGAGCCGAGGATGCCGGCGACGTTGGCGACCAGTACGGCGTAGGCGAACCAGTCCTCGGCACCGACGATCTCGGGGAGTTCGCCCGGGAAGACCACCGGCGGATTCAACTCGGTCCGCCCGCCACCGCGGACCAGGAGCGACTGCACAACCTGATCGGCAAAACGCGAACTGGGCCGGCGAACCCATTCGACGGCAACCAGATCCTCGTCGAGTTCGGCCCGCCGTACCGCACCGACCCACGCCGGCTTCGCCGGCTCCACATCCAGCACCACCGGGACCACCGGCCGGAGATCGAAGCCCTCGCCGGCCCCGCCACCGCCCGGACCCGGGACCCACGAGGTCACCGGGCCGCCCGCCGCCCGGCCAGGAAACCCAACACGCTCCCACGAGCCGCCAGATAGCCGCCGAAGAGGTCCAGATCAGCCAGATCCCGCCGCCAGCCATGCCACGACCGCGACAACTCCCTCCGCAACGGCTCCGGCAACCGCCGCCAACACAACCCACACACCACAAACTCAGCCGGAACCACCCGCCCACACGCCGAACACGCCCTCACCGCGTCACACCCTGCTCGGGGTTTGGACGGCGGAAGCATCGGGAGCCGAGAGTCATGGGATCTCCTGCGATATCTGAGGACAGCAGTACGGACGCACGTAAGCGCACGGGCGAAACGCGCCGCTCACGTAAGCCGGGCAGCCGATGCTCCTGCGCCCGCCGCCCGGCCCGCTAATGACGCTATGACTGCTCGGTCGATACTCTCAACAACTGTGCGCCGATTTGCCTCACTGTTCCGGTCGAGCGTCCAGCGCTGCGATAGCAGCCGCGATGAGCCCGCGCGCCCGCTGTCCCTGCACCGCCAGTCCGGCCCCGTAAGCCGTCCCAGGTCCCGACCGCTGAGCCCCGCATCTTGGCGGATCTCGCGCAGTCGATCGCCCAGCGCTCGGCGGGCTTCCTGGACACTGGAAGAGAGCGACGGCATGACAGCCAGTTCAGCGGCGAGTCGTCAACTGAGTTGAAAGTCTTCGTGCGGCACTGCGCGCTCCCAGACGGCGGCAAAGCTGGCGGCGCACAGCTTCACCACGTCCGGGTCGGCCGTCGTTTCGTGCGCCACCGCCTCGCCGTCGCCAGAGAAGTGGTTCACCTGAACAAGCCGGTCATCGAAGAGCCAGAAATCGTTGCCTGGCAGCGTCAAGTCGGTGGCCAGCCGCCGCCACAGCCAGCGCACCTCCTCACCGGCCGCCAGGTTCAGCGGCCCGGTGAAGTCGTGCTCGAAGCGAACGTACTCGCTGACCGGCTCCGACACGATCCGCGCTCGCCGCACCGTCACCCCGCGCCGAACCGCCGGCCCGATAATGCCCGGCCACGCTCCGTACCAGGCAAGCGGGCTGACGCTGCGGTCGACCTGCCAAGCGACGAACGCCGGGCTCTTCGTCGAATAGCAGTCCCGCATCTCCAGGTGCACCGCCGTGCGCCCGCAGTCTGCCAACAACTCCTCAAATGTCGGCTCAGCTACCAACGCTCACCTCGGGAAAGAACTGCATTATCCGTTTCGGAATCTCCACCACAGTCTCGTGGTCAGGGATGTCGCCCAACTCGGCTACGGTCGCCGGGTCCACGACCCTCCAGCCCTGCACGACGTACGTGTCGCCATTGTCGTAAATGGTCGGTGAGTCGTTGACCGGGCTATTCGGATCCTTGCCGATGAAATGGAGTGCCATGGTGATCCCTCTGTCGCTCGTTACGATGATGGTGACTGACTTTGCGACAGCACTTGATCGTACTTCAACCGGTGTGCGCGGGTTTGCTTGGACGCTTGCCCGCCAGGATGCCGGCACCTGCCCAGCCAGGTAGCCCAGGCGCAACACGAACCCTGCACCGTCGGCACTCCCCCGCGCCCGTAGGGCGTCGCCCCATCCCCGAGTCGCCAGAGGCGCTGCCTCGCACACGGAGGCCGCTCGTCCTGCAGGTCAGCCGACAAGGTGGCCCGAACGGCAGTACGCACTACTCCGGGCGCCCGCACCTTTTCCTCCACGACATCATCTATTGACCCACCGCCCGAACCACTTCCCTTGCCGCTATGGCTATCGACGATTCGAGCCTCCGAGGAAGATCCTTGCCCTACCAGGTTGCCGTGTGCGGCCCCCGTGACTGCACTGAGCAGGACGCCGCACACGCCTATCGGATCGGCCAGCTTCTCGCCCAGGCCGGCGCGGTGGTGCTGTGCGGGGGTGGTACCGGCGTGATGGCGGCGGTCGCCGCCGGCGCTCGGGCGGAAGGCGGCCTCGTGGTCGGTATCCGCCCGAACGCGGACGCTACCGGAGCCTCACCCGACCTGTCGGTCACGGTCATCACCAACATGGGAGAGGCCCGCAACGCGATCATCGTCTGGAGCGCCGACGCCGTGATCGCCGTCGGTGGTTCCTGGGGCACCCTCAGCGAAGTGGCTCTCGCGAAGCGCCGGGGCGGCGTCCCGGTCATCGTTCTCGGTGGATGGCGGATTCTCGACGCCGACGGCCAACCCGTGCCCGGCATCCAGTACGTGAGCACCCCCGATGACGCGGTCGCCCGGACCGGTGTCGGTCGTGCGAGCGATCCATCGTCGTAGGCCATCCGGTGAGGCGACCCACCCTCGGCCTCGCCGCTTCATACCCCGCGGAGTGCGCCCGGTCGTGATCTTCCGTGGCGGCAGATCAGAGAAGCGATAGAGAAGGCGATGCACCGCGGCTGAATCAGGCGGGCATCGTTATCGGATGGTGATCTGCGGCTTGTGGAGAAGCCCCGACACGGGGTCATCAGTGTCGGTGGCGGATGCTTGAGTAGACCCATGCCAGCAGCAGCGGTCACTATCGGCGTCGACGGGTCACCGTCGGCGGTGCTGGCTGCCGTTGCCGAGCACCGCGCGGCGGCAGAGGCGGCACATCTGGCGGTGATCTTCGATGCGATCGAGTGGGCGGCGATGCATTCGCCGGAGGCTGTCCCGCCGGACGGGTGGGCAACGGTGCCGGGGACGTGTGGCGAGGTGTCGTTGACCGGGCCGGGTGCGCCGCGGGTGTCGGAGTTCTGCATTGCCGAGTTCGCCGCCGCCGCCGGTCTGTCCACCGAGTCGGGGACCGAACTGCTGGCCGACGCCATCGAGGTCCGTTACCGACTGCCGCGGATCTGGGAGCGACTGACCGCTGGTCACGTGCCGGTATGGCGAGCGAGGCTGATCACCCGACACACCCGGAGCCTGTCCCAGACCGCCGCGGGTTGGGTCGATCGGCAGCTCGCGCACTGCGCGCACCGGGTCGGCCCGGCGCAGGTCCAGCGGGCCATCGACGAGGCATTGATCCGGTTCGACCCCGGCCAGGTCGAGGATCGCAACCTCGCCGACAACCGCTACGTCCGGGTCGGTAGCGAGGCCGACCTCGACGGCAGCGTGCAAATCCTGGCACTGGTGGACGCCGCCGATGCTTTCGACGTCGACTCCGCGGTCGGCCAGGCTGCGGAATTGCGCGCCAAGCTCGGCGATCAGGACTCGCTCGATGTACGACGTGCACGTGGTCTGGGTGACCTGGCCCGCCGACAGCTCGCCCTCGACCTCACCGGGACCATCGGTGAAGGCGAGGAGGTAGCGGTGCCCTCGCGTCCGGCGACCAGCATCTACTTCCACCTCGATGCCCGCTCGGCTTACTTCCGACACGATGTGGGTTCGGAGCTGACCGGACACCCGGCCACCGCCGAAAGCGGCGATGTCGCGTTCACCATGGGCAACCGCGACGGTGGCGTGGTCAACCTCGACCGGCTCCTGGCGTGGCTGGAATCCTCCGGGACGAGAGTGACGGTGCGACCGGTCATCGACCTCGGCGCCGAGACCGTCACCGAGAGCTACTCACCGACGATCGCCCAACGCGAGCAGATCTTCCTTCGCGACCGGACCTGCACGTTCCCCTACTGCAACCGCCCGGCCCGGCCGCCCGGACACCGACCAGGAGTCGACGCCGACCACATCACGCCGTACGACAGCGGCGGGCCCACCGCCACCTCGAACCTCGCCGCGCTCTGCCGACACCACCATCGGCACAAGACCCACACCGCCTGGACCTACACCCCCCTTGAGCCCGGCACCTACCTCTGGACCAGCCCCCACGGCCTGGCCTTCATCCGCACCCGCGACGGCACGACCCCAGCACCCCGCGCCAGCCCCGACTGACCAGTGCCGGCTGACCAGTCCCGACCGGAATACTGGCTCGCTGCGATACTGATCGAGATCAGGAGACCGACGCTCGGTTCGAAGGCCGACGGCGTGCCCGGAGGAGCGACAGAAGGAGATCATCGCGATGTGCCGCCCCAAGCGATGCCGGACCTGCGCGAAGACGACCTGGGCGGGCTGCGGGCAGCACGTCGCTCAGGTCAAGGCGATGGTGCCTCCCGATCAATGGTGTCCCGGCCACGCCGATGCCGCCGGCGGAGGCTGGCTCGGCCGGATCCGCGGTCTGCTGGTCCGCCGCTGAGCGATCAACCGAGCGCCACCTCTCACCGGTAGGTTCAGGAGCTGCGATCACTGAGTACGCCGGCGGCGACTGCCGCCGCAGTCGGCACCACACTCGGCACCAGCGACTGGCTGGAGATCCCCAGGACCGGAGGTCGATCGATTCGCCGATGCCGTCGAGCGCACCAGCCGTCATCCTCCTTCTCGACTGACCGGAGCCGAGCAGGACATCCGGACCGTGGCCGTGGCGGATCCGGGCGGCGATGCCGACGAGTTCGTATCCGAAGCGCCCTCCGGTTGACCTCGACCGCCCTTGAACTCCTAGCGTTGCGATCGTGAGCCTGGGAACGCACCGAGCGGAGTCCTCTCCGGACCGGACGGAGTCGTTGCTGAGCCGACGATATGTCTTGGCTACGATCGGCTCCTTCGCGATCATCTTCCTGGCCGCCTACGAGTCGCTCGCGCTCACCACGGTGATGCCGACGATCAGCCGTGCCCTCGACGGTGAGCAGTGGTATGCGTTGAGCTTCGCGGCGCCGTTGGCCACCGCCGTCGTCGGCATGGTCGCCGCCGGACAGTGGAGCGACCACTCCGGGCCGGCCGGACCGCTGGTGGCCTCGCTCGTGAGCTTCGGGTCGAGCCTGGTGGTGTGCGCGGAGGCACCGACGATGGAGATCTTCGTGGCCGGCCGCCTGTTGCAAGGGCTGGGGGCCGGCGGTTGCGTGGTGGCCCTGTACGTGCTGGTCGGCGTGATCTACCCCGCGGCCCTGCAGCCGCGGATCTTCGCGGCCTTCGCGATCGCCTGGATCCTGCCCTCGCTGATCGGACCCCCGATAGCGGCCGGGATCGCCACGCAGTGGGGCTGGCCCTGGGTGTTCTGGTCCGTGCTGGTGCTGACCGCGGCGGCCCTGGTCCTGACCTGGCCGGCCGTTCGCGAGATACGGCGGACCGATCCGCCCGCGCTCGGGTGGATCTGGAGCCGTCTGGCGTGGGCCGGGCTCGCGGCCATCGGGGTCCTGGCGCTCGACTTGCTGGGATCGCGGGCGGAACTGGCCGCCGTGGCCCTGGTGACGGTCGGGATCGCCCTCGCCGCGCGCCCCCTGCTTCCGGCGAAGACGATGCGGGCGGCGCACGGGCTGCCGGCGATCGTCGCCACCCGAGGTCTCCTGGCCGCCGCGTTCTTCACCGCCGAGGCCTATGTCCCGTACGCCCTGCAGGACAACTGGACGTTCTCCCCGGCCCAGGCCGGTGCGGCCCTCACCGTCGCCGGCATCGCATGGGCGAGCGGGAGCCAGATCCAAGCCCGGCTCGGAGACCGTCTCCCGCATCGGCGCGCGTTGCTGATCGGCTCGGGATTGCTGGCCGGTGGAAATGCCATGATCGTCCTCGCGGCGGCTCCGCTCGACGACTGGGTCGTCCTGATCGTCGGCTACGGAATGGCCTCCGCCGGGATGGGCATCGCCTACCCTCGCACCAGCGTCGCCATGCTGGACCATTCCACTGCTCGCAATCGCGGCTTCAACAGCGCGGCGCTGACCATCGCCGACTCGCTGGCCGGGGCGGTGGCGATCACGTTCGGCGGCATCGCCTTCCGGACCGCCCAGCAGCGCGAGTGGGGCGACCCATTCGCGGCCGACTTCCTGGTCGCGGCCGCCGCGGCTGTCGCCGCGGTCCTGGCCGCCGGCCGGGTCGTGGCGAGAAGCCCTGCACCGCCACCCGGGTGATCCCGCGCGTACTGAAGATCTTCCGGCTTGACCCGTCCCTCCGGGGCCGGCTCTAGGATCGGCAGCGGAGGTGACGAGTCGTGCGAGCAAGCAAAGCGGCGGCGGCCGCTGGTGTGACGGTCAAGGCCCTGCGGTACTACGAGTCGCTGGACCTCCTACGACCGCGCCGGCAGGCCAACGGCTACCGCGTGTACCGCGCCGAGGACGTTCGGATCGCGCGGGAGATCCGGCGGTTGTCGGCCATGGGCCTGTCGGCAAGCGAGACGGCGCCGTTCCTCGCGTGTCTCGATGCCGGTCACCCGACGGGCGACGACTGTGACGAGTCGAGGGTGGCCTACTCCCGGAGGCTCGGCCAGGTCGACGACGCCATCGCCCGACTCGGCCGGACCCGCGAGGAGATCCGGAGTCGTCTCGAGGCCGCCGCCCACGACGGTTTCGCGCCCATGCCCACGGCGCGGGAGGAAAGGCCGATGATCGACATCGATCTGCCGGCCGGGAACACGGTCCCGGCCCTGACCCGGACCTTCGCCGCCTGCCTCGCGTCCGTCCTGGACGTGCCGGCGAGCGACATCCCCCTGCCCGACGGCGGTCTCGATCGCGCGATCGGCACGTGGGGGGCCTGGCTGGCCGCGCGTGGGTCGGGACTGGTGCCGATCGCTGACCCGCGCCGGTTCCAGTGGGCCGGCTGGTGGATCGCCGTCCTGCGGCGGGAGGCCGACCGGGGCGACCAGTCGGCCGGCGGCGGGGGCGAGACCGCGATCCTGGCCTTCGGTACGCCGCCCGGCGTCGTCCTCAGCCCGCGGGCGCCGGACCTCCTCGGGCGGGCCACGGCGGACCTGCCGATCACCGCGGCGTACGTCGTCGCCTCGATGGACCCGGCGCTCCCGCCGCCCTCACCGGCACCGGTCCAGCACGGGATCGTCGAGGGCCTGGCCCTCGCGCCGACGGCGGAAGCGCCGATGCGCCTCGTCTCCGCCGCGCGAGTCCTTGCCGGCCGCGGACTCGAGGGCGATCGCTATGCCTCGGGCGCGGGAACCTTCAGCACTCGAGGCGACCGCCGCCCCGGCTACGATCTCACGATCATCGCCGCCGAAGTGCTCGACGAACTCGCCGCGGCGGGCCGGCCGCTGACCTTCGCCGACACCCGACGGACAGTGCTCACTCGCGGCCTCGACCTCAACGCGCTCGTCGGCCACACCTTCACGATCGATGGCATCCGCTGCCGGGGGGTCCGACTGTGCGAGCCGTGCGCTCACCTGGAACGGCTGAGCGGTCCCGGGCTGTTGCGGCCGATGATCCATCGTGGCGGCCTTCGCGTCGATGTGCTCGACACCGGGCGGATCAGCCTCGGCGCGACGGTGAGTTCGAGCGCGGAGCCGGGGTCGATAGCGAGGTGAGGGCCGCTCACTCGATACGGTCGATGATCAACGGGCCCAGGGGATACGTCGAACCGTCCGGCGCCCCCTCGAGCGACGCTCCGAGCACCTTTTCTGGGCCGATCTCGAAACCGCCGTCGAGCGCCGACGACGCGCGCTCGAACCGGGCCGGATCGTCGGCATGCAGCGTGAGCAGGGGTTCGCCGCGGCGTACGGTCTCGCCCGGCCGGGCGTGCCAGACCACGCCCGCCCCGGCCGACACCGGGTCCTCCTTGCGGGCCCGGCCGGCACCGAGCCGCCAGGCGGCCACCCCGACCGCCATCGCGTCCAGCCGGGTCAGCACGCCGGAGGCCGGAGCCACCACTACGTGGGACTCGCGCGCGGTCGGCAAGGGCGCGGTGGGGTCGCCGCCCTGCGCCGTGATCATCGCCCGCCAGGAATCCATGGCCCGGCCGGACGCCAGCACCTCGGCGGCGTCCTCGTCGACCCCGCCGAGGGCCAGCATCTCCCGGGCCAACGCCAAGGTCAGCTCCACCACGTCCGCGGGACCACCACCGGCCAACACCTCGACTGCCTCGGCGACCTCCAGCGCGTTCCCCGCGGTCCGGCCCAGCGGAGTCGACATCCCGGTCAGCAGCGCGACCGTGCGTACCCCGGAGTCCGTGCCGAGCTCGACCATCGCGGAGGCCAACTCCCGGGCTCGTCCGGCATCCTTCATGAACGCGCCGGTGCCCACCTTGACGTCCAGCACCAGGGCACCGGTGCCCTCGGCGATCTTCTTCGACATGATCGAGGACGCGATCAACGGGATCGACTCGACGGTCCCGGTGACATCTCGCAGGGCATAGAGCCGCTTGTCCGCGGGTGCCAGCCCGTCGCCCGGCGAACAGACCACCGCGCCCACCGACGCGAGCTGGGCCAGGATCTCCTCGTTGCTCAGTGCGGCCCGCCAGCCCGGGATCGACTCGAGCTTGTCGAGGGTGCCTCCGGTGTGCCCGAGCCCACGTCCGGACAGTTGCGGCACCGCGATGCCACAGGCCGCGACCAGCGGGGTGAGCGGCAGGGTGATCTTGTCGCCCACTCCCCCGGTCGAGTGCTTGTCGACGGTCGGGCGCGACAGCGACGAAAAGTCCATCCGCTCCCCGGTGCCGATCATGGCCGCCGTCCACCGCGCGATCTCGCGCCGGTTCATCCCGTTCAACAGGATCGCCATCGCCAGCGCGGACATTTGCTCGTCCGCCACCTCGCCCCGGGTGTAGGCATCGACCACCCAGTCGATCTCGGAGTCGGACAGTTCGGCACCGTCGCGCTTGGCGATGATCACCTCGACCGCGTCGTGGGACAACGGCGCGGACAACGAATCGGGGGTCACCCCCCTATTGTGGTGGTCTCGGCGCTCGCTCCGGTGATTCTTGGCCGCAACTACGGGATGGCGGTACCGGCCGGACATGCCAGCAGGAGATGATTGGCCTGCACTTTCGATGCCCCGGCGACATCGGTGAGGTCCCACCTCCCCAGCCTTCCGCCCATCCAGGTGCAGCCGTCGACTCCCCGCTCGAACGCGAACCCGCCCTCTCCCTTGGCGGGCCCGATCGTCGCCGTCGACAACGTGAGCGACCCGCTGTCCCGGTTCCGCGCGTACCAGAGTCCCGTGCTGTTGGCGCTGCCGTGTCTGGCGAGCCAGACGTCGTCGCCGTCGAACATCGCCGCCTGCCCGTCGTGTCCTTCGTCGACCAGCCACTGCCGGGCACCCGTCGTGTCGTCCATGACCGCCACGAAGTGCTCGGCGCCGGCAACGGCAAGCTGACCGTTGTCGACATCCAGGTCGTAGATCAAGAAGCAACCCGGATAGCCCGGGTAGCAGTACGGGCCGACCTCCTGCCACTGCGAGTAGGCGGAGCTGACCGCTCCGTCGACACCGATCATGGCCAGGCCGGCCCGATACGAGCCGTTGACCGCGTTGAACCGCCCGCCCGCGAAGATGCGCTGCCCGTCGGTCGAGGTCTCGAGATCCCAGATGCCCCCGCCGGTGACGTCGACGCTGAACCCGGGATCCACGGTTCCGTCGAGGGCCACCCGCACCAGGTTCCGCCGGGTGATCGCCGATGTCCCGTCGCGGGCTCCGTTGAAGGAGCCGCCGAGGTAGATGCGGCCGTCGGCCACGGTGATGCCCTTGACCATGGCCCGGGTGGTCGACGTGAAGAACATGTCCGTTCGAAACCGGGTGTCCGTCGCTCCCGTGGTGGGATCCAGCGCCACGATGCCGGATCGGCCCTGGCCGTTCACCTGGGTGAACTCGCCACCCACCAACAGCGCTCCCGTCGTCGGATGGCGTTTCAGCGCGTACGCCGGGTGGTCGAGGACCGGCGTGAAGTCGGAGACGAATTTCCCGTTAGCCGCGTCGAACGCGGCCAGGAAGCTCTGCGCGATCGGTTGTGATCGCTGCTTTCGCTTCACGACGTTCTCGAAGGCGCCGGCCACGTAGATCCGATCGCCGATCCGCAAGATGTCGTGGACGTAGACCGGATTCGGCGTGAGCCGGTCGACGGCCAGCCCGCTCACTCCCCAAGGTGCGTAGTAGTCCATCCGCGTCGCGACGGTGGCGCCACCAGGCGCCGTCAGGCCCGGCGCCAGTGTGTTGACACAGAGCATCATCGCCAGGAGCAGGCCGGCGCGCACACTCGTGGCGCGTCCCAGAACGTTCATTTTCATCCCCCACGGATTCAATGCACTTGCCGAAGCTTGAGCAGCTTAGCGAAAGCAGCCCTCGGCGGTAGAGGCAGAAGTGCCCACCGATCGACAGCCGAATGGACCGGTAGAGTCCCGCGGCATGAAGAGGGCAGGCCGCTGACTAGCGGGGTACCGCCGACACCGGCACGCGGCGATAGCCCCGCAATACGAAGGTGCCACGAGACGTCGGTTCGCCGGCCAGCCGCATGGACGGGCACCACGAGAACAACGACCCCAACGACTCGGCCAGCTCCATCCGCGCCAGCGGAGCTCCCAGGCAGAAGTGCACGCCGACACCGAAGGCCAGGTGCGGATTCGGATTCCGGTCCGCGACGAACTCGTCCGGGTGCTCGAACACCGCGGGATCGCGGTTCGCGGCTCCCAGCAGCGCCGCGATCTTCTGCCCGGGCTCGATGTCGATGCCGGCGATCGTGACCGGTTCGGTAGCGGTCCGTTCGAACAGGTGCAACGCCGAGTCGAAGCGCAGCATCTCCTCGACGGTCAGCGCCGCATCGGGTGCCGGCCACAGGTCGCGGCGCAGCATCGCGACCAGGCCGTTGCCGAACACGTTGACCGAGGCCTCGTGGCCCGCGTTCAGCAGCAGCACGACGACCGCGACCACCTCGTCGTCCGACAGTTCGGTGCCCGCCAGGTCGCTGATCAGGTCGCCGGCGGGCCGGGCTCGGCGGGCGGCGAGCAACTCCCGGACCAGGGCGGCGAAGTCGGTGGCCGCCGCGAGCGCCGCGGCCACGTCGGCCTCGATGGTGGCGGGCTCGTACATCCTTACGATCGCCTGCGACCAGGTCCGCAGCTCGGATGCGTAGCGCGACGGCACCCCCAGCAACTCGGCGATCACCAGCACCGGCAGCGGCTCGGCGTACTCGGCGATGATGTCGAAACCCGAGAGGTCCAACGCCGTCAGCAGTTCGCTCGCGAGCACCCGAACCCGGGGCCGCAACCGCTCGACGTGTCCCCGGTGGAAGGCCGCCGCGACCGGCCGCCGCAGCCGAGCGTGATCCGGCGGCTCGTGCTCCATCATCTGGTTGCGGTGCAACAAGTTGAACGGCTCCCAGTACGACGCCGGCTCCCGGTCGCGCCAGATCCGCCCAAGGCGGCGTTCGCGCAACACCTCGCCCGCGGCCCGGTGCGAGAACGTCAGCCACCTCTCCATCGACTCGTGCCAGGCCACCTCGTGCCGAGCGCGTTCCTGGGCGAGAAAAGGGTAGGGGTCGGCGATCACCTCGGCCGAGGTGAGGTCAAGCGAGGTTGTCGGGACCGAAGGCATCCGGCAACACCTCGCCCATCCGCCGCACTCCGGACACCGTGAGCAGCCACAGGTCCGCGCCACCATGCTCGGACAACAGTTGCCGGCAGCGGCCGCACGGCATCAACACCTCGCCCGCGCCGTCAACGCACACGGCGTGGGTCAGCCGGCCTCCCCCGGTGAGGTGCAACTGAGAGATCAGCCCGCATTCGGCGCAGAGTCCCACGCCGTACGAGGCGTTCTCGACATTGCATCCGCTGACGATGCGACCGTCATCCACCCTCGCCGCCGCGCCGACCGGGAAGCGGGAGTACGGCACATAAGCATGCGCGCGGGCGGCGACCGCGGCTGCCCGGAGGCCGGCCCAATCGAAATCGTCCGGGCCCACATCGTTCGGGCCGGCGCTCATCGAGTGGTGCCCTTGCGATAGATCTGCCCGTCGGCTTTCGGCATCCGCAATCGCTGGGACGCCAGGGCCAGGATCAGCAGCGTGGCGACGTACGGCGTCATGCTGGTGAAGTCCCGCGGCACCGTGTCGGTCGCCGCGAACCACAGCCCGAACGCGGCTGCCGCGCCGAGCATCACCGCCGCGCCCCTCCGCTGCCCCTTCCGGAACCGCCAGATCGCCACCGCCAGCAAGACCAGCGCGATCAACAGGAGCAGGGCATGCACCGTGCCCTCGCTGCGCAGCCGCAGGCTGTCGGTGTAGCCGAACATGCCGGCACCGAGCAGGGCACCACCGGGCCGCCAGTTGCCGAAGATCATCGCGGCCAGGCCGATATAGCCGCGCCCGTTGGTCTGGTTGACGTTGAAGCCGGGCGAGGAGACCAGGGCGAGATACGCCCCGCCGAGACCGGCCAGCCCGCCGGAGGCCAGCACCGCCGCGTACTTGTGCAGGCGCACCCCCACGCCGAGCGACTCGGCGGCCTGCGGGTTCTCGCCGCAGGAGCGCAGCCGAAGACCGAACGTGGTGCGCCATAGGACCCACCAGGTCACCGCGACCATAGCAAAGGCGATCAGCGTGACCACCGAGATCTTCGTGGTCACCGCGGCCAGGATCGACGCCAGGTCCGAGACCAGGAACCAGTGTCGGTCGGCGACCGATGTCGCCGCCTCCGAGACTCCGGGCACGGTCACGGTCGCGGGCTTCGCCAAGCCGGTGAGTTGCTGCGCGCCGCCACGACCGAACTCGGAGTTGAGGTTGGTGAAGAACGCCTCCGCGAGGAACGTGGTCAGACCCAGCGCGATCACGTTCAGGGCCACCCCGGAGACGATGTGGTCGACCCCGAACGTGATCGAGGCCAGCGCGTGCAGCAGCGCACCGAGCACGCCGAAGGCCACGCCGCCGATCAGGCCGACATAGGGGTCGTACCAATAGGTGAAGTACGCCGCCCCCCAGGTGCCGAGCAGCATCGAACCCTCCAGCCCGATATTGACCACTCCGGCTCGTTCGGACCACAGCCCGCCCAGCGCGGCCAGCAGGATGGGGCAGGTGGCGATGATCGCGGCCCGGAGGCTGCCCGGCGAGTCGATCTCGTGGACGCCGGTGACCACTCGCACCACCGCCACCACCAGGATCGCCGCGAGGATCAGCAGATAGATCCGGGCCCCGGATCGTCTCCGGGTGCTGGCATGCCGGGCCGGCGGCACCTCGACGGTGGCGCTCACGAGGGCTTCTCCGTGACCGCCGCCGGCTCGCCTTCGGGCGGCGGCGGGTCCGCGCGAAGGGCACGCTGCTCGGCCGCGGCCAACCGCCGGCGTACCAGCTCGTAGGCGATCACCACCGCGAGCACCACCACTCCCTGGGAGATCTGCACGACCGACGGCGAGATGCCGGCGAGCAGCCCCAGGGGGTTGGCCTGCTCGTTGAGCCACGCGAACAGCACGGCACCGATCGCGACCCCGAGCGGCCGATTGCGCCCCAGCAGCGCCACCGCGATCCCGGTGAATCCCAGGCCGCGCTGGAACGGCGAGCCGTAGTAGTCCGCTCCGCCGAACAGCGCGGGCATCCAGATCAGCCCGGCGATCGCGCCCGAGATCAGCATCGAGATCACGACCATCTTCTTCACCTCGACCCCCGACGCGACAGCGGCGTCCTCGTTGAGACCGGTGGCCCGCAGGTCGAAGCCGAATCGAGTGCGGCCGATCAAGAACCACATCACCACGCCGACCAACACCGCCAGCACGGCCAGCGACCAGACCCGGCCGTCGCGGGCTTCGAAGAGCTCCCAGCCGGCCAGCGTGCTGGACTCTTCCAGCGGGGTGGTGCGCCGGCCTTGACCGTACTTGTCGCCGTAGGTGTTGACCGCCCAGCCGACCAGCGTGATCGCGATCGCGTTGAGCATGATCGTGGAGATCACCTCGCTCACTCCGCGAGTGACCTTGAGGAGGCCGGCGATTCCGGCCCAGATGGCGCCGGTCGCCATCGCCACCACGATCGCCACCGCGATGTTGAGCTTCCCCGGGAACAACGCGAACCCGGCCACCAGCGCGGCGAGGTACGACGCCACGGTGTACTGACCCTCGACGCCGATGTTGAACAGGTTCATCCGGAAGCCGACCGCCGCCGCCATGGCGGCCATGAAGATCATCGAGCTCTGATTGACGATGTTGATCCACGATCGGCCGGTAGGCGGCCTGGTGATCACCTCCCAGAACTCACCCAGTGGGGCACCGGCGACCACCAGCACCACGCTGGTCGCGATCGCCGCCACCATCAGGGCAAGGAGGGGCGCGGCTACCAGGGCGAGCGCCCTGCCGATCAGGGGACGGATTGCGGCGCTCATGCCGACTCCCGGTCCCCGGTCATCGCCACGCCGAGTTCTTCCGGAGTGACCGTGGCCGGATCGAAGGTGCCGACGAGTTCGCCGCACAAGATCACCGTGATCGTGTCGGACAACCCGATGAGTTCGTCGAGATCCGCGGAGATCAGCAGCACCGCGAGGCCGGCCCGCCGCGCCTGCTTGATGTGATCCCAGATCGCGGCCTGGGCGCCGACGTCCACGCCGCGCGTGGGGTGGGCGGCGATCAGCAGCACCGGGTCTCCGGACATCTCCCGGCCCACGATCAGCTTCTGCTGGTTCCCGCCCGACAACGCGCCGGCATTGGTGCTGATGGACGGGGTGCGGACGTCGTAGGTCCGGACGATCCGGTCGGTGTCCGCCTTGGCGGCGGGGGCGTCGATCAACCCGGCCTTGACGTTCGGCGACACGGTCTGGTGGCCGAGCATGCGGTTCTCCCAGAGCGGCGCGTCCAGCAGCAGGCCGTGCCGGTGCCGGTCGGAGGGAATGAAGCCGATCCCCGCCTCTCGCCGCTCACGGGTCCCCCAGCCGGTGATGTCGGTGTCGGCCAGCCGGACGGTGCCGGAGGCGCGACGCATGCCCATGATCGACTCGACCAGCTCGGCCTGGCCGTTGCCCTCCACGCCGGCCACGCCGAGGATCTCCCCGCGACGGATGACCAGGTCGATGTCGCGCAGCAGGTGTCGGCCGGTTGACTCGAGGAGGTTCAGACCGCTCACCGTGAGCAGTACGTCGTCGGTGACCGTCGACTCCTCGGTGGCCGGCGACGGCAGCTGCGAGCCGACCATCAACTCGGCCAATTGGCGTTTCGTGGCGGTCTTCGGATCCGCGTCCCCGACCGTGGTACCGCGACGCATCACGGTGATCGCGTCCGCGATAGCGCGGACCTCGTCCAGTTTGTGCGAGATGAACAGGACCGTGCGGCCCGAAGCCCGGAGCTCGCGCAGGTTGTCGAACAGGGCATCCACCTCCTGGGGCACCAGGACCGCCGTGGGCTCGTCGAGGATGATGATACGAGCGCCCCGATAGAGGACCTTGACGATCTCGACCCGCTGCCGCTGGCCGACGCCGAGGTCCTCCACCAGGGCATCGGGGGCGAGATCGAAGCCGTAGGCATCGGAGATCCGCGCGATCTCGGCCCGCGCGTCCTCGCCGATGCCGTGCAGCTTCTCGGCTCCCAGCACCACGTTCTCCAGGACGGTCAGGTTGTCGGCGAGCATGAAGTGCTGGAAGACCATCCCGATGCCGGCCTTGATCGCGTCCGTCGGAGAGCTGAACGACGCCGCCGCGCCGTCCACCTCGATGGTTCCCTCGTCCGGTCGTTGCACGCCGTAGAGGATCTTCATCAAGGTCGACTTGCCGGCGCCGTTCTCCCCGATCAGCGCGTGGACCGTGCCCGGCCGGATCGTCAGATCGACATCGTGATTGGCCACCACGCCGGGAAACCGCTTGGTCACCCCACGCAGACGTACCGCCGCTGGCTTGTGGTCACTCATACCTACCTCCACTAGCTGACCCGTCCTTTAGTAGCGGCCGACCCGTCCCTTAGTAGCTACTAAGGGACGGGTCG
>JBOFLE010000043.1:0-11879 GCA_051657705.1 Nocardioides sp.
ACGCAACCACGTCCGCCAGCTCGAGGCACTCGGCTACAGGGTCACTCTAGAACCCGCTGCCTGACCCCCCGGGCAACTACCTTTCCGGCTCCGCCGGAAGCTGCCGCCTGCCCACTCACCGTTCATTTTCGGACTAGGCTCTGCGCTATGCCCGCCAGCCAGGTCGAGACCGACGTATTGATCATCGGCGCCGGCCCGACCGGCCTCTACGGCGCGTACTACGCCGGATTCCGGGGCCTGCGGGTGGCCGTGGTCGACTCCCTGCCCGAACTCGGAGGGCAGATCACCGCCATGTACCCCGAGAAGGACATCTTCGACGTGGCGGGATTCCCGGCCATCAAGGGCCGGGACCTGGTCGACGGGCTGGTCGCTCAGGCGAAGTCCGGAGACCCGGTTTATCTGTTGGACCGCACCGCATTGACGTTGACCGAGAATCCGGACCACGTCGCGCTCACGTTCGACGACGGGACCGAGGTGCGGGCCAAGACCGTGATCGTCACCGCCGGCATCGGCAAGTTCAGTCCCCGCCCGCTGCCGGCCGGCGAGGGCTGGCTCGGCCGAGGGCTGGAGTTCTTCGTCCCGAGCTTCGCCCCGTACGCCGACAAGGATGTCCTGATCGTCGGCGGCGGAGACAGCGCCTTCGACTGGGCGCTCAACCTGGAGCCGATCGCCGCGTCGATCACCCTCGTGCACCGGCGCGCCGCCTTCCGGGCACACCAGCGCACCGTCGACGCGGTGCGTGCTTCGTCGACCCGGATCATCACCCGGGCGCAGGTCACCCGGCTCGTCGGGACCGATCGAGTCGAGGCCGCCGAGGTCACGGTCGCGGGGGAGGCGCCGGTCTCGGTGCCGACCCAGGCGGTGGTGGCCGCCCTCGGGTTCCTCGCCGACCTCGGCCCCCTGCAAGAGTGGGGCCTCGCGGTCGACAAGCGCCATATCGTGGTCGACTCGGCGATGCGGACCAACCTGGCTCGGGTGTTCGCGGCCGGGGACATCACCGAGTACCCGGGCAAGGTGCGGCTGATCTCGGTGGGCTTCGGCGAGGCGGCGACCGCCGTCAACAACGCCGCGGTGGTGATCGACCCCACCGCGCATGTCTTTCCCGGACACTCCAGCGAGGACGGATAGCCCGGGAACTATCAGTGCGTCCCGCCGGGGAGCACGAGAAGGGAAGTGCGATGGCCAACGTGAAGGTGGACTTCGATCTCTGCGACTCCAACGCGGTGTGCGAGTCACTGGCGCCGGACGTGTTCGAGATCGACGAGAACGACTTCTTGATGGTGAAGACCGAGGAGGTCACCGACAAGAACCGCGCGCGCATCGAGCGCGCGGTCGCCTCCTGCCCGAAGAACGCGATCTCGATCGCGGAATAGCCACGGGCGGGCGTCGAAAATCGGGTGACATCGGTCGCCGGATTGGCGACCCTGGTGGCTATGCCACCGGACCGGCGCGTCGATCCCCATCTCGCCGTGCGCATCCGTGAGTACGGCGCGGGTGACGGCGGCCTGGTCGAAGCGGTCGTCGCGGTGCGGAACGCCGCTCGGGCGTGGGACGCGCCGTGGGCACATCACGAGACCCCGACCTTCTGGTCGGCGACCTTGTCCCACGGCTGGGACGGCGACCCTCCGCTGGGGTTCGTCGCGCTCCAGGACGGTCGAGCGGTGGGAGCGGCGGAGTTGTGGCGGAGTTCCTACGACAACGAGACTCTCGCCGACGTCGACCTGGTAGTGCACCCCGATCACCGACGCCGGGGAGTCGGCACCGGCCTGCTCGGGGCCGTCGCCGGCGTCGGCCGGCGGCTCGGCTGCACCAGCCTGGCCACCGGGGGGTGGGACTCGGCGGCCGCACACGGCTTCGCTCGAAGCCACGGCCTGGAACCGAAGCAGGTCAACGTGGCGCGCCGGCAGATGCTCGCCGAGGTGGACGCCGAGACGGTGGACGGGCTGCATGCCGAGGCCGCGCGGGACGCGGCGGCGTACCGGCTGATGCGGATTCGAGGCCGTACGCCGGACGCGCTGGTGCCCGCGCTGGCCCGGTTGACCGAGTCGATCAACGACGCGCCGATGGACGATCTCGAGATCGACGACGAACGGTTCCCGCCGGAGCGGGTGGTAAGCGTCGAGGCCACCGTCGAGCGCACCCGGCGGCTCTACCGGGTGATCGCCCAGCACCGGGAGACCGGCGAGCTGGCCGGTCATACCTGGATCGCGGTCGACCGGGAGCGTCCGCAGATCGGCCGGCAGGAGGACACCGCGGTGGCCCGGAAGCATCGCGGACACCGGCTCGGCGTGCTCCTGAAGACCGAGGCGATCCGCTGGCTCCGGGATGCCGAACCTCAGCTCGAGACCGTTGATACCTGGAATGCCAAGTCGAACCGGCACATGATCGCTGTCAACGAAGCCCTGGGCTACCGGGTGCTGGGCGAATCGGTGACCTTCCAGGGCGCGCTATAGCGGCCCCGCAGAGCCACGCCGACGATCGATGCTCTCACCAGCCTCGTGCTCGCCACAGATCTCCGGTACGACGGCACGGCGCCCCGAGTTTGTCGGCGATCACGGCTAACGTTCTCGGAAGTCGTCGCCCTAGGAGGGACTTGTGAAGATCGCGGGCTTGTTCGCCGGGATCGGTGGCATCGAGCTCGGCTTCCATGAGGCGTTCGGCGCTGCTGCTCGAACCGAGTTGTTGTGCGAGTGCTGGGGGCCGGCTCAGGCCGTCCTGTCGGCTCGCTTTCCCGGGGTCGAGCTCCATCCGGATGTGCGCGAATTGCGCGACCTACCGCGCGGCCTCGATGTGCTGTCGGCCGGGTTCCCGTGCACCGATCTCTCGCAGGCCGGTCGGACCGCCGGCATCGCCGGGGCTCAGTCCGGCCTCGTCTCGCATGTCTTCGAGGCGCTGCGGTTGACGGCCACCGAGAGGCACCTCCCGTGGCTGATGATCGAGAACGTCCCGAACATGCTGACCCTCGACAAGGGCAAGGCGATGGCGTACGTCGTCGGGGAGATCGAGGCGCTCGGCTACCGCTGGGCGTACCGCGTCGTCGACTCTCGCTTCACGGGTGTGCCGCAGCGCCGGCGCCGGGTCATTCTCCTGGCCTCGGCCACCGAGGACCCTCGTCGCGTACTGTTCTCCGACGATGCGGGCGAACGGCCCGAGGGGGACCTCGAGACCGATGCGTTCGGCTTCTACTGGACCGAGGGCAGGGGTGGTCTCGGGTGGGCGCAGGACGCCGTTCCGACCCTCAAGGGAGGGTCGACGATCGGTATCCCGTCGCCCCCCGCCGTGTGGGTTCCCGCGGCCTCGGAGGACCGACTGTTCGTCACTCCGAGCGTCGAGGACGCGGAGGCCCTACAGGGCTTCGATCGCGGTTGGACGGATGTGCTGACCGCGGGCCGAAAGACCGGGACCCGATGGAAGTTGGTCGGCAATGCCGTGACTACCCGAGTAGCGGCGTGGGTGGCGCGGCGGATCGCCGCGCCGGGCGATGTCGTGGCCGACCTCGACGGGCCCCGCATCACCGCCCGTTGGCCGACGGCCGCGTGGGGCGACAGCGGGACCGCTCGTGCCGTTTCGGTGTCTGAGTTCCCGACCCTCGCACGGTACGAGCACCTGTCGTCGGTGATCGACCTGCGCTCGGCGGCCCCGTTGAGCGCCCGGGCGGTCAACGGGTTCCAGTCTCGGCTGTCCCAAGGGAATCTCGGCCGGTACCGAGGCTTCCGTGACGACATAGCCCGCTACCGCGAATCGGCCTGGTCCGCGGCACCCGACGGCGCGGTGCTCCCGGGAATGGCGCTTCGCGTCAGCTAGCGTTCTCTCCGTGCACGGACCGGACCTCCTCGCCCGCTTCCTGTCGGCGCCGGGCCCGGAGGACAAGAACGGCCAGCGTTGGCAGTACCACTCTCGATCCGACCGGCACTCCAAGGTCGGATGCTGGGGCGTCGCCCTGGATCTGCTGGCTCGCTCTTCGCTGATGCAGGAACACGCCAGGGCGGGAAAGATCGTCCTGGGCGTCAACCATGAGATGCGGGACTTCCAGTGGGACCGGAAGAAGGATCTCGACCTCGTGATCGCGCGACCCGAGAAGGCGCCGGAGCCTGGTGGTCGGACTTTCCGGACCCTGGGCAAGCGCTACGGCATCCCGCTCACGGACGCTGAGCGCGGGCTCCTGGAGGGCCTGCCGGACATCCCGGTCGCGCCGGTCTCGGCGGTGTTGGTGGCCCTTGAGGCCAAAGCATGCATGACCGCCCACGTGAAGTCGCTGCCCCGTCTCTACGACGAGCTGAACTCGTCCCACCTCGCCATCCACGGCGCGTCGAGCCAGGCGCTCGCCATCGCCTACGTGCAGGTGAACAACGCGGCCGAGTTCATCTCACCGGTGATGAACGGCGAGCGACTGTCCGAGGGGTTGCCGGTGAAGGTGTCCACGCACAAGCAGCCGTCGGATACCCAACGGGTGCTCGACAAGGTCGCCCAGATCCCGAGGCGCAGCGGCAAGATCGGCCATGGCTTCGACGCCGTCGGGATCAGCGTGTTCGATCTGCGGAACGACGGTTCTCCGGTCGCTCTCGTCATGGATGCTCCCGCTCCACAGTCCGGGAGCAACTTCCACTACTCGGGGATGATCGTGCGAATGGCGAACGAGTACGACGCCACCTTCGCCCATATCTGAGTCACCAGCCTCGCGCTCGCCATTCCGGCAGGCTCGCGCGTTCGGCGCCGAGCGTGGAGTCGTTGCCGTGCCCCGGGTAGAACCAGGTGTCGTCGGGCAGGGTGCCGAAGACCTTCGTCTCGACCTCGTCGATGAGCTGGGCGAAGGCCTCCGCGCTGCCGAAGGTGTTCCCGACGCCCCCGGGGAAGAGGGAGTCTCCGGTGAACAGGTGCGGGTGTCCGCCGGGAACCGATTGGTCGTCGAACACCAGCGCGATCGATCCGGGCGTGTGCCCGGCGATCGCGATGACGCCCAGGGTGCACGATCCCACCGGAACGGTGTCGCCGTGCGCCACGCGGCGGGTGACCTCGACGCCGGTCTGCTCGGTGATGGCGCCGGCGTCGGGGGCGCCTGCGATGACGTCCGGTTCGGTGGCCAGCACGACGTCGCGCAGGGCCCGATGGTGGTCCCAGTGCTGATGGGTGGTGATCACCGCCGACAGTCCGGCGTCGCCGATCAGCGGGAGCAAGCGCCCGGGTTCGTCGGCGGCGTCGATCAACACTTGCTCGCCGGTGTCCCGGCAGCGCAGCAGATAGCAGTTGTTGTGCATCTTCTCGTCCACGGACAGCTTCGTGATCACCAGGCCGGCGAGTTCGCGAACATCCGGTTCGCCGCCGGGCAGGACCACCCCGGTATAGGTCATCACCGCACCTGCCGCTCCTGCCGCTGCCATGGGCCGAGCTCGGGCAGCGGCCGGCCGGGGTTCTCGGATGTCACGCCGACCCCGCCGCCTCGTCCGATCAGCCACCACACCAGGTCGCGCTGCGAACCCACGAGCACCGGCCCGCCGGCCCCGACGGGGATGTCCTGGTCGGGCATCCGGAGCGTCAGCGAGACCTCCGGAGCCCGGTCGAACACCGCCACCTGGGTCAGGTAGTCCACGAAGTCATCCGGCCAGTCCGCCTGGGTGTAGCCGACGCCCAGGTCGGTGTGATGGATCTCGACCTCTCGCCACCGGGCTCCCATCCAGTCGGCCACCGTCCAGGCCGGCCCGTCGATGACCCGGGGGAGCGGAACCTCCAGGAGGTCCGGCGGGCACTCCTCGAAAGCGGCCCGCAGGTCGTCGGTGGAGCGGGCGTTCAGGTCGCGCAGTTCCGGCGCCGGCCACGCGGCACGCTCGTCGATCTCGGCGTCCCGGCTCTCGTTGCTCTGGTAGACCCACGGCACCGGGTCGCCGGCCATCGCCGCCCGTACCGCCCGGGTGATCCCGGTGGCGTTCGACGCGATGTGCGAGATCACGTGGCCGATGCTCCAGCCGGGCAGCACCGACGGCCGGGCCAGGTCGGTGTCGGCGAGGCCCGCTACCGTGCGGAGGTAACGCTGGGTGCTGGCGTCGACGGCGGCCAGGGTGCCGGAAAGGTCGGTGTCCAACGGATGCCCAGAGGGAGACGCAGATGATGACGCAGAAGAGGACATAGAAGATGACGACGCCGCTGAGTTGTCCTCGGTGTTGAAAGTCATGGTGCAATTGAACCGCAATTCCGAGCCGGCAGATCAGGGGAACCACGGCGTGGCCGATCAGCTCATCATCCGAGGAGCGCGAGAGCACAACCTCAAAGACGTGTCGCTTGACCTTCCACGGGACTCGCTGATCGTGTTCACCGGCCTGTCCGGCTCCGGGAAGTCCAGCCTGGCGTTCGACACGATCTTCGCCGAGGGGCAGCGTCGCTACGTCGAGTCGCTGTCGGCGTACGCCCGGCAGTTCCTCGGTCAGATGGACAAGCCCGACGTCGACTTCATCGAAGGCCTGAGCCCCGCGGTCTCGATCGACCAGAAGTCGACCTCGAAGAACCCGCGCTCGACCGTCGGGACCATCACCGAGGTCTACGACTACCTGCGGTTGTTGTACGCCCGCGCCGGACGGCCGCACTGCCCGGTCTGCGGAAGCCCGATCGAGCGACAGACGCCGCAGCAGATCGTGGACCGGATCCTGTCGCTCGACGAGGGCCGGAGGTTCCAGGTGCTGGCTCCGGTGATCCGGGGCCGCAAGGGCGAGTACGTCGAGTTGTTCCGGCAGTTGCAGACGCAGGGGTTCTCCCGGGTGCGGGTGGACGGCGACATCCACTCGCTCGATGCCGCTCCCACGCTCAACAAACAGCAGAAACACACGATCGAGGTGGTGGTCGACCGGCTGGCGGTCAAGGCCTCCAGCAAGCGTCGGCTCACCGATTCGATCGAGACCGCCCTGCTGCTGGCCGGGGGACTGGTCCTCGTCGACTTCGTCGACCAGGCACCCGCGTCGGACGCCGGTGCCGTTCGCGAGCTGCGGTTCTCCGAGAAGATGGCCTGTCCCAACGAGCACGCGATCGATACCGACGAGCTGGAGCCGCGCTCGTTCTCGTTCAATTCGCCGTTCGGGGCGTGCGGCGAGTGCCATGGTCTCGGCACCCGAATGGAGGTCGACCCCGAGCTGGTGGTGCCCGATCCGGGGGCGACGCTCGGCGAGGGCGCGATCGCCCCGTGGAGCGGAGCCCATGTCGCGGACTACTTCCTGCGGTTGCTGCACGCGCTGGGCACCGAACTCGGCTTCGACCTGAACACGCCCTGGGAGGACCTGCCGGCCAAGGCGCGCCGCTCGGTGATCGACGGACATGCCACCAAGGTCCATGTGGTGACGACCAGCCGGTACGGTCGCGAGCGGGCCTACTACGCGGACTTCGAGGGGGTTCGCTCCTATGTCGAGCGTCGGCACCGCGAGGCGGAGTCCGACACCAGCCGGGACCGCTTCGAGGGTTTCATGCGCCAAGTGCCGTGTCCGGCCTGTGGCGGCAGCCGGCTCAAGCCGGTGGTCAGGTCGGTCACGATGACGTCGGCCTCCCACGGGGTCAAGAACATCGCCGAGCTGTGCGCGCTGTCCATCGACGAGACGGCGAACTTCCTGGCCACCCTCGACATGAGCGACCGGGAGCGGCAGATCGCCGAGCGGGTGGTCAAGGAGATTCAGGAGCGGCTGAACTTCCTTCTCGACGTGGGTCTCGACTACCTCTCGCTCGACCGGCCGTCCGGTTCGCTGTCCGGCGGCGAGGCACAGCGGATCCGCCTGGCGACTCAGATCGGAGCGGGCCTGGTCGGCGTGCTCTACGTCCTCGACGAGCCATCGATCGGGCTTCACCAGCGCGACAATCAGCGGCTCATCGAGACCTTGGTCAGGCTCAAGAACCTCGGCAACACCCTGATCGTGGTCGAGCACGACGAGGACACCATCCGCACCGCCGACTGGGTGGTCGACATCGGCCCCGGTGCCGGCGAGCACGGCGGTCAGGTGGTGCACTCCGGCAAGGTCGCCGGGTTGCTCAGGCACCGGGACTCGTTGACCGGCCAGTATCTCTCCGGTCGCCGGGAGATCCCGACGCCCGACCTGCGCCGGCCCCGGACGCCGGGCCGCGAGCTGGTGGTCCAGGGCGCTCGCGAGCACAACCTGCGCGACGTGTCGGTGACGTTCCCGCTGGGCATGTTCGTGGCGGTGACCGGGGTCTCCGGATCGGGCAAGTCCACGCTGGTCAACGACATCCTGTACGCGGCGCTGGCCAAGCAGATCTACAACGCCCGCACGGTGCCGGGCCGCCACACCAGGATCACCGGGGTGAGCCAGGTCGACAAGGTGATCCACGTCGACCAGTCGCCGATCGGGCGCACCCCGCGGTCGAACCCGGCCACCTACACCGGCGTCTTCGATCACGTCCGCAAGCTCTTCGCCAGCACCCCGGAGGCCAAGATGCGCGGCTATCTGCAGGGCCGGTTCTCCTTCAACGTCAAGGGCGGTCGGTGCGAGGCGTGCTCGGGTGACGGCACGATCAAGATCGAGATGAACTTCCTGCCGGACGTCTACGTGCCGTGCGAGGTGTGCCATGGGGCGCGGTACAACCGGGAGACGCTCGAGGTGCACTACAAGGGGAAGTCCATCGCCGAGGTACTCGACATGCCGATCGAGGAGGCCGCGGACTTCTTCGCGGCGGTTCCGGCGATTTCGAGGCATATGAAGACGCTGTGCGAGGTGGGTCTCGGCTATGTCCGGCTGGGCCAACCGGCGACCACGCTGTCCGGCGGCGAGGCGCAGCGGGTCAAGCTGTCGAGCGAGCTGCAGAAGAGGTCGACCGGCAGAACCGTCTACGTTCTCGACGAGCCGACCACCGGGCTGCATTTCGAGGACATCCGCAAGCTGTTGCTGGTGCTCGGCAAGTTGGTCGACCAGGGCAACACGGTGCTGGTGATCGAGCACAATCTGGACGTCATCAAGACCGCGGACTGGATCGTCGACCTCGGGCCCGAGGGCGGCTCCCGCGGCGGCCTGGTGATCGCCGAAGGCACTCCGGAGGAGGTCGCGGACAATCCGGACAGTCACACGGGACGTTTTCTCAGTGAATTGTTACGTGGAAAACGCCGGGCCACTGCTTAAAATGTCAATGACACGCGGTGGCGATGAACCCTCTCGACACGGTGGTCGTACTCATTGATGAACCAACCGATGATCAGGGCCGGCTATCCGCTGGGCCGACGGCTGGGCAACGACACGAGGAGAGACGATGACCGTTGAGGAGACGAGTCCGGAGGAGATCGGCCGCGAAGGAAGCGGCCAAGAAATAGGCAGAGAAGTGAACAGAGAGACAAGCAGGGACGTGATCAGTCGCCGGACGGCGGTGCGGGGTGTGGCCACGGCCGGGCTCGGCGTCCCGCTGCTCGCCGCCTGTGGCGGTGAAGTGGACGACGGCGGGCCGCAACCCGACGCGTCGGCAGAGTCCTCCGCGTCGGAGCCGGCCACCGACACTCCGACCGGGAAGCTCGGCACCACGGCCGACATCCCGGTCAACGGTGGCAAGGTGTTCGAGGACGAGAAGGTCGTCGTCGTACAGCCCACCGAGGGCGAGTTCAAGGCGTACGAAGCGGTATGCCCGCACCAGAAGTGCGTCTTCACCGAGGTGACCGACAACACCATCAAGTGCGGAGGCTGCCACAAGGCGGAGTTCGCCAGCGCCGACGGGGCGAACACCGCGGGGCCGAACGGGTCGGCGGCCACCCTGCCCGGCCTGGGCGAGGTGGGGATCACCGTCGACGGAGACTCGATCAGCCTCGCCTGAGTCAGCCGGCGCGGGTGAGTCGGTCGGCGGAGCACCGTAGGCTGACGACGTGCCGCCCTCCGCTGACTCCCGGGTGAATTTTCGGCCGGCCCCGGGCGCGATACCGACCCAGCCCGGGGTCTATCGGTTTCGCGATCCGCGCGGCCGGGTGATCTATGTCGGCAAGGCCAAGAATCTGCGTTCGCGGCTGGGTTCCTACTTCGGCGATCCCGGTGGACTGCATCAACGCACGGCGCAGATGGTGTCGAGCGCGGCGTCGGTCGACTGGACCGTGGTCGGCACCGAGGTCGAAGCTCTCCAGTTGGAGTACTCCTGGATCAAGGAATTCGATCCCCGATTCAACGTCAAGTACCGGGACGACAAGTCCTATCCATGGTTGGCGGTGACCCTGGACGAGGACTTCCCACGAGTTCTGGTCGGTCGCGGCAGCAAGCGGCGCGGCACCCGGTACTTCGGTCCGTACGGCCACGCCTGGGCTATCCGGGAGACCGTGGATCTGTTGTTGCGGGTGTTCCCGATGCGCTCGTGCACCAACGGAGTGTTCAAGCGCTCCCAGCAGGTCGGCCGGCCGTGCCTGCTGGGGTACATCGACAAGTGCTCCGCGCCGTGCGTCGGGCGGGTGAGCGTCGCCGAACACCGGGAGATCGTCGAGAACTTCTGCGACTTCGTCGCCGGCAACACCTCCGGTTTCGTGAAGCGGATCGAGAGCGAGATGTACGTCGCGTCGAACGAGCAGGACTACGAGCGGGCCGCTCGTCTTCGAGACGACCTCGGTGCCCTGTCGAAGGCCATGGAGAAGCAAGCCGTGGTCCTCGCCGAGGGCACCGATGCCGACGTGATCGCGATCGCCGAGGATCCGCTCGAGGTCGCCGTCCAGGTCTTCCACGTGCGCGGCGGGAGGATCCGCGGGCAGCGCGGATGGGTGGCGGACCGGGTCGAGGAGGGCGATACCGCGGATCTGATCGAGGACTTCTTGTTGCAGCTCTACACGGCCGAGACCGACAGCATCCCCCGGGATGTGCTCGTGCCGGCGATGCCACCGGACGCCGGCACCGTCGAGGAGTTGTTGACCGAACTGCGTCACGGCAAGGTCGTGGTGCGGGTTCCCCGGCGCGGAGACAAGCGAGCGCTGATGGACACCGTCGGCACCAACGCCCGGCAGTCGCTGGCGCTGCACAAGACCAAGCGGGCCAGCGATCTGACCACCCGCAATCGTGCCCTGGCGGAGATCGGCGACGCGCTGGGTCTCGACGAGGCCCCCCTGCGCATCGAGTGCTTCGACGTGTCCAACTTGCAGGGCACCGAGGTGGTCGCGTCGATGGTGGTCTTCGAGGACGGCCTGGCCCGGAAGAGCGAGTACCGGCGCTTCGTGATTCGGGGTGTCGAAGGCCAAGACGACGTCGCCTCCATGCACGAGGTGATCACCCGCCGGTTCCGGCGGTTGCTCGACGAGCAGAGCCGGCCGGACCGCGCGGGGGACTCGGGGGCTTCCGCGGCGGAGCCCCATGGCCCGCTGCTGGTCGACCCGGAGACCGGTCGCCCTCGGAAGTTCGCCTACGTGCCGGGGCTGGTGGTGGTGGACGGCGGGGCTCCTCAGGTGGCGGCCGCCGAGCGCGCGCTGAGCGCCCTGGGGATCGTCGACATCCCGTTGTGCGGGCTCGCCAAACGACTCGAGGAGGTGTGGCTGCCGGGCACCGAGGATCCGGTGATCCTGCCCCGGAGTTCCGAAGGCCTCTACCTGCTGCAGCGAATCCGTGACGAGGCGCACCGCTTCGCGATCGCGCACCACCGGTCGCGCCGTTCGAAGAGCATGGTGGACAGCCTGCTCGACGCCGTGCCGGGCCTGGGTGAGGTGCGCCGGAAGGCGTTGCTCACCCACTTCGGCTCCCTGCGCAAGCTGCGGATCGCCACTAGCGCGGAGCTCGCCGCCGTACCGGGTGTGGGGCCGACGACCGCCGAGGCCATCAAGCGGGCCCTGGCCGAGCACGACGAGGCCCGCGCGGGTAGCGGCCCGGCATCCACCGCAGATCGCCCGGTGTCGAGTGTCAACACCGCCACCGGCGAGATCGACCCCTCGTGACCGGGAGCCGATCGATGGC
>JBOFLE010000044.1:0-24473 GCA_051657705.1 Nocardioides sp.
CGTCCGGCGGGCCGCGCTCACGATCAGGACAGTGGCGGTCAGCCACCACCACGCGACGCAGGCGGCCAGCGTCACGCTGCACAGCCAGGCAAGGAGTTCATCGAGTGGGGTGCTGCGTGCGGTGCCGTCGGCAATCGAACGGACGCACTCTCCGATGGGATCGCGGACGATCCACCCGGCCACCAGCGAGGAGCAGGTGGTGCCCGCCCAGACCCCGAGGCAGCGAACGACGGAAGGTAGCACGTACACTCCTTTTCTCACTGTTTGCAGCAGTTTAAATAAGGAAAGCTTGTTTAGCTGAGCTTGTCAACGGTTTAACAAGGGTTGGCAAGAGGCTGTGGATTCGTGCGAGGCTCGGGCCATGTCGTGGGATCAGCACTTGTTTGCGGTCCTCGACGAACTTGAGCAGCAGGCCGAGAGTTTGTTCACTGCCGGCCGTGGTCAGGAGGTCCTTGAACTCGGCCGGGCCGAGTACAGCCAGGTCACTTTGGCCAGTCGGCTGATGGCCTCCGCGGACCGCCAGATCGGTCTCGAAGTGATCGGCGTAGGACCGGTCAGCGGCGTACTCGAACGGTTAGGCGCGGCGTGGTGCCTGGTTCGCGGAGACTCACAGGACTGGGTCATCCGGGCGGAGGCGATTGCGGTGGTGCATCAAGCCTCGTTGCGTTCCGTGCCGGAGGTCGCCTGGTCACCGGTCCACCAGTTGGGCTTCGCCTCCGCCCTACGCCGGGTGGCCGAGACCGGCGAGCGTTGTCTGGTGCACCGACTCGACGGCGTACAGCACGACGTCCGGTTGCGTCGCGTCGGCGCGGACTTCGTCGAAGCGGTGGCCGGGCAGAACCGGACGATCTTGCTCGGCTTTTCGACGATCGCGGCCATCCAGTCTCGTGACTGAAGGGTTGTCATCGTCGAGGGTGACCGGCGACCTCGTGTGGTTGCCGGGACCGCTACGTCGCCTCTTCGTCGAACGGAACGGGGTGGAGGTCGTCGGGCACGGCGTTGCGTCGTCGGCGTTTCTTGCGTCGCTCCTGTTCGTCCTCTTCCTCCATAGCTTCCATGATCTGCTTGCGGACGATGGTGCGCGGGTCGAGGTCGCGAATCTCCAAGTCGGCGAACTCGGGGCCGAGTTCGCCGCGTAGCTCGTCGCGCGCCGAGGTTGCGAACTGTCGCGCGCCGCGCAGGAGGCGACCGGCTTGCCGAGCCAGATCCGGCAGTTTGTCCGGTCCGAAGACCAAGACCGCCACGAACGCGATGACGGCGAGTTCGCTCAACCCCATCCCGAACACGGCGTCAGCTCCGCCCGACGGGAGTCAGGCCCAACGACCGACCCTCGAGCCCACGGCCACGGGCATCGAGCTGGCCCGCGACTCCGGCGAGCGCTCGGGCGGCCGCCGACTCCGGAGCGGAGAGTACGACGGGTAGCCCGGCGTCCCCGCCCTCCCGCAGGCCGGCCTCCAACGGAATCTCACCCAGCACCGGGACCTCGTAACCGAAACGGGAGCCCAGGGTGGCGGCCACCCGCCGCCCGCCGCCGCTACCGAAGACCTCGATCCGGTGGTCCGGGCCGCAATGCGGACAGGGTAGGAATGACATGTTCTCCACCACCCCGACCACCCGCTGATGGAGCATCGACGCCATCGTCCCGGCTCGCTCGGCGACCTCGGCCGCGGCTTCCTGTGGCGTGGTGACGACCACCACCTCGGCGTTCGGGAGGTGCTGACCCAGGGACATCGGGATGTCCCCGGTGCCAGGCGGTAGGTCCAACAGCAGGACGTCGAGGTCGCCCCAGTAAACATCGGCCAGCATCTGCACGAGTGCGCGATCCAGCATTGGGCCCCGCCAGGCCACGACCTGGTCGCGGCGGGGCTTCAGCATCCCGATCGAGATCACCGACACGCCGGCCGCAGCGGGGACCGGCATGATCATGTTCTCGACTTGGGTCGGCCGAGCCTCGGCCAGCCCGAGCATCGCGGGCACCGAGTGGCCGTAGACGTCGGCATCGACGAGGCCGACGCGCCGGCCCCTGGCGGCCAGGGCCACCGCCAGGTTGACCGTCACCGACGATTTGCCGACACCGCCCTTTCCGCTCGCGATCGCGAAGACCTTGGTCAGCGAGTCCGGCTGCGCGAACGGAATCTGCTTTGCCGGAGCGCCACCGCGCAACATCTGCTGCAAGCCGGCGCGCTGCTCGTCGCTCATCACATCCAGCGTGAGATCGACGCCGGTCACACCGGTGACCGCGGACACCGCCTGGGTCACCTCGCGGGTGATCGTGTCCCGCATGGGGCAGCCGGAGACCGTCAACAGCACCGTGATCGCGACCTGTCCGCCGGCTCCCACCGCCAGTGAGCCGACCATGCCGAGTTCGGTGATCGGGCGTTTGATCTCCGGGTCGTTGACCCTGGCGAGCGCGCCCATCACGCGCTCACGCACCGTATCGGTCGTCGCGGGATCTACGGGTGCGGACTCGGCGGGTTCACCGACCGCGTCGCCGGGGACATCAGTCACGCTGACCAGCCTATTCGGTCGTGCCACAAGTCGGGTGCACTGTCCGCCGAAGCGTCCACACGTCACAAGTGCACGGCACTTGTGACGCATCGGCGTGCATTTGTGACGCGTCGGCGCTAGTCGTCGGGATCCGGGTTCAGTGCCCGCAGTTCGGAGCGGACGAAGTCCCGGGTCGCCACATCGCCGACCGCCATCCGCAGGGCGGCGATCTCGCGGGCGAGGTACTCCATGTCCGCGTGGGCGCGGGCGCTGGCTTGGCGATCCTGCTCGGTAGTCACCCGATCGCGCACTTCCTGGCGGTTCTGGGCGAGCAGGATCAAGGGAGCGGCGTACGACGCCTGCAGGCTCAGCATCAGCGTCAAGAAGATGAACGGATAGGGGTCCCAGCGCAACTCTGCCGGGCCCAGGGCGTTCCAGCCGATCCACGCCGAGACGAACAGCGTCATGTAGATCAGGAACTGCGGAGTACCCATGAACCGAGCGAACTGCTCGGCGAAGAAGCCGAAGTTGTCCTTGATGCTCTCCGAGTCGTAGGCCGGGCGGCGCAGCAGCGAGCGGCGCGCCTCCCGGGGGGTGTCCAGCCGGCCACCGACGCGGCGACTGCGTCGGTTCAGGGGCCGATTCAGGGGTCGGTTCTGGGGCCGGCTCTCGGTATCCGGACTCATTACCAGCCCTCCACGCTGACGGTGCCGGCCCGCTCGCGCCAGCCGTCGGGAAGCAGGTGGTCGAGCAGATCGTCGACCGTGACCACGCCGAGCAGACGACCCTCCTCGTCGACCACCGGAGCGGCGGTGAGGTTGTAGGTCGCCACATGGACCGCTACGTCCAGCCGTGAGGCGTCGGGCGGAATGACACCGGTCTCGTTGTCGAGGAATCCGGCTACCAAGGCCGACGGCGGCTCGCGCAACAGGCGCTGAATGTGCACCATGCCCAGCAACTTCCCGGTCGGGGTCTCCATCGGCGGCCGGCAGACGTAGACCTGGGCCGCCAGCGACATCGGTATCTCGGCGCGCCGCACGCGTGCCAGCGCGTCGGCCACGGTGGCATCGGGGGGCAGGATCACCGGCTCCGGCGTCATCATGCCGCCGGCGGTCTCTCCGTCGTAGACCATCAACCGGCGGACGTCCTCGGCCTCGTCCGGCTCCATCAGGGCCAGCAGGCGGGCGCCGGTCTCGGGTGGCAACTCGGCGATGATGTCGGCGGCGTCGTCCGCCGACATCTCCTCCAGGATGTCCGCGGCTCGTTCGGGCTCGAGGTGGCTGAGGATCTCGATCTGATCCTCGTCCGGCAGTTCCTCCAGGACGTCGGCGAGTCGTTCGTCGCCCAGCGCCGCCACTACCGCGGCCCGGCGCTCGATCGGGAGGTCGTGAAGCGCGCTGGCGGCATCGGCCGGAGGCATGTCGTCGAGCGCCTCCAGGAGCCGGGTGGCCCCTTGGCCGCGCTCGTGCTGGGTCAGGTCCTCGATGTCGCGCCACTCGATGATGTGGGTCTGTCCCCGTCGCCGGAAACCCCGGCCGGGCTCCTGTACGGCGACTCGCGACAGCACCCAGTCGCGGGTACGGGCCTGTTCCATCGCCACGTCGTAGATCACGCCCCGGATCCCGGTGTCGGTGATCACCACCTCGCGGTCCAGCATCTCGCCGATGACCAGGGTCTCGGTGGGCCGCTGCTCGAACCGGCGCATGTTCAGCAGGCCGGTGGTGTAGACGTGGGTGCTGTCGACGCTGGTCACCCGGGTCATCGGCACGAAGATCCGGCGTCGCCCGAAGACCTCGCCGACCAGGCCCACCACCCGTGGCCGGTGGACGCCGGCCCGCAAGGCGACGACCAGGTCACGGACCTTGCCGACGTGGTCCCCCTGAGGATCGAGCACGGGGAGACCCACCAGCCTGGCCGCATAGACGCGCGACGGTGCGGTACTCACGCGCAAACGCTACCCGGTCCGGAGCCCGGCAAGCCTGTGGTCGCCGGGATTTCCGGCTACGATGTCAGCCGCTAGCCGCGGAGGTGACCAGTTTGTCCGAACGCGCCCCATCGTCGGCCCAGTCGTCGATGGGGTCGTCGACCGACCAGGAAGCGGGTGGCCCGGTCGACGGTCGGAAGCGTCGTCGGCTCGCCCGCGGCCGCCGCGCCTATCCGGCGGCTGTCGCGGCGGTCGTCACCACTCTCGTCGTGGTGGTACTCGGCGCCGGTCGGGCGGACCTGTTCGGGCAGGCGTCGTCGCCGTCCCGGGTGTCCGGCGGCGGCGGTGCCTCGCCCGGTTCCGCGAACTCGTCGACGGGCTCGGAGTCCGGTGGCACCGCGGCCGGCGGCCCGCGCGGGTTCTCGACACCCGGTACGCCGAGCGCATCGACTACACCTACGGAGCCGGATCCCGAGCAGAGCGGCCGGGAGCGCGCGCCGCGCCCGCAGCGGGTGCTGGCCGGATTCACCGTGGCCCGGCTGAGTTCGGAATTCCGCATCGGCACCTTGAACATCCTCGGCAGTCAGCACTCGGCCGGTAAGGGCGGCTACGGTCCCGGCACCTACCGGGCCGGAATCGCCGCGAGCCTGATCCGATCGAGGGGCATCGAGGTGATGGGTCTGCAAGAGGTGCAGGACGACCAGCTCGCGGTGCTGGACGGGGCGCTGGCGGGCTACGCCATCTGGCCGGGGCAGGGCCTCGGCAACAACGGGCAGCGGCTGCAGGTCGCGTGGCGCGACGACCGATTCGACATGGTCGACAACGGGTCGGTCAGCTACCCGTTCGACCGGCAGCGGATTCCGTTGCCCTACGTCCTGCTGCGGGACCGCACGACCGGCGCCGAGTTCTGGGTGATCACGACCCACAATTCCGCCAGAGATCTCGAGGGTGAGCGCGACGCCGCCACCGGCATCGAGATCGCCCTGATCAACCGGCTCGCCGCCGACGGCATCCCGGTCTTCATCATCGGCGACATGAACGAGCACACCGAGTTCTTCTGCCGGGTCTCCGCCGCCACCGGGATGACCGCCGCCAACGGCGGCGCGGCCGGGGGTGGCTGCCGCCTGCCGCCCGCGCCGCTCCGGGTCGACTGGATCATGGGCCGCGGGGTGAGCTTCGCCGGATACGTGCAGGACGGCGCATCGCTCGCGCAGGCCAGCGATCATTATTTCCTCTACGCCGACGCGACGCTGCGGACGTCCGGCTAGCCGGGTTCCGGTGCGACGACTGCAGCCGGTAACGCCGATCGGGTCGGCGACCAAGTAAGGGTATGACGGCAGACATCTCCCGGATCGGCCGGGACCAGGAGGCACTCGAGGTCTTCTACCGTGACCACATCGACCGGATCCAGCGCTTCGTCGCGGCCCGGGTCCGCGATCCGCACCGGGTGGCGGACCTGGTCGCCGACATCTTCGTCGCGGCGGTGGAGAGCGCCGAGCGGTATCAACCCGGGCGGGGAAGTCCCACCGGCTGGCTGTACGGGATAGCCGCCAACGTCGTCGCCGGCGACCTGAGGCGCGAGCAGCGCGAGTTGCGAGCCGTCGGTCGGGTCTCCGGTCGCCGGCTCCTGGATCCGGACTCGATCGCCCGGATCGAGGAGCGGATCGACGCCGAGCGCGCGATGCGCGACCTCCTGCCCGGGCTGGCGGCGCTGTCGGAGGACGACCGGGCCCTGTTCGAGCTGGTCTCGCTCGACGGGCTCAGCGTGCGGGACGCGGCGCAGGCATTGGGGGTGAAGCCGGGAACCGCGCGGGTCCGGCTGCACCGATGCCGGAGCCGAGTGCGAGAGCACGCCGAAAATCATCGCTCGGCCGCGTGGCCGAGCCCTGCCCGAGAGGAAGTAACGCCATGAAGAATCCGACTGACGAGACCGGACGCGGCTGGAGTTCGTTCGAGACTGCCCTGCTGGCCGAACTCCGCGACGTGGTCACCGAACGTGCGGAATCGCCGGCGCTCGACATGCCCAAGCCGCGCCGACGGGGGCGCGCGGCAGTGATCGGGGCCGCGGCCGCCGCCGCCATCGCGGCGGTCGCGGTCACGGTCCTGCCGGCCTCGACCCCGGCGTTCGCGGTGGACCGGCAGGCCGACGGCGACGTCGTGGTCACCGTGAACCGGCTCGACGACTTCGACGGTCTGGAGGAGGCGCTGGCGGAGTATGGCGTGACCGCCGAGGTGGGTGAGCTGAAGCTGGTCGAGATCGATCCCGAGGATGGTCCGGGACCCGGTTGGATGATGGAGCCCGAGATCGAAGTGGAAACCACCGAGGAGAGAGTGTCCGAAGGGACCGGCCCACTGGAAGAGCTGTGTAGCGAGGCGCCGATCGAAGTCGACGAACGAGGATCGGGTCATGTGGTCACTATTCCGGCGAATGCGGTGCATCGTGACCGCACGCTGATCCTGAACCTGGCCAGCGAGAGCACGGTGGCCACGGTGGGAGAGGGCTCGGCGCGGACCTACTCCTATGCCTGGGCCGACGGGGACCGGGCCGCGCCGTGCATCACGGTGACGCTCGAGGCGCCCGCGCCCGAGTAACCGGGGTCGCGACCTCAATCGCAGCCGCCCGCCGGGACCGTCCGGCGGGCGGCTGTGCACGTGGCCGACTAGACTTCGAGGATGGCGGCGCACCGGCGATGGCAACGAGCGACAGTGACTCTGACCTTGGCGCTGGCGCTGTCCGGCCTCGCCGGTTGTGGTGACTCCGAGGCCGGCGACGCCGTCGCCCGCGACACGACCCAGGAGCGGCCGGTGGCGGACGGGCCCTCGCCGAGCGACCCGGCGGACACTCCGGCCGAGGACGTCGACACGGGGAGTTGGCCGTCGTGCGAGCGGATCTGGGTAGCCGGAAACCGGCTGCCCCAGGAGTACGCGGGCTGCCTGGACGACCGGACTCCGATCCCCGCGGATCTGGTCAATTGCTCCCAAGGCGGGCTCCTGGTGACCTACGATGATCGCTTCTACGCCCTGACCGGAGGACCGGTCAATCAGGTCTCCGCGCGACTGGCGGAGGATCGCCAGTTCACGAATGCGCGGGCCGCTTGCGGTGCCTAGCGTGCCCGGCCGGAAGGATGATCACAATTGGCTAGGACCGTCGGTCGGCCGGACGATGCGCGTCTACCGGGCCCCCGGGTTAGAGTGCCCGAAGCCGGCGCCAGCCAGAGGTCGGTGACAATCACACACTGCTGGGAGTGGGGTCTCACAATGCGGCGTCTGCGTACTGCGATCACGACGGCAACGACCGGGGTGATCGCGTGGATCCTCACCATCGCGGTGGGGGCCGTGACGTTCCTGGTTCTCGGAACCGGGCCGGCCGCTGCCGCGCCCGACGACTACACCCCCGGCACCGGGGCGCGGTTCAACAATCCGTACGGCACGCTCAAGAAGGAGCGCGCTATCGTCCGGCACATCAACCGCTCGATCGACAGCACGCCGAAGAAGAGCAGGATCCGGATCGCCTCGTGGAACGTCCGCAGTCCCAACATCACCGCCGCGCTGATCCGGGCGCACCGACGAGGCGTGTCCGTCCAGGTGTTGATGGACGTCACCAATGCCGACGACGTCACGCCGAATCGCGATGTCTACCGTTTGAAACGAGCCTTCCGGGGCGACGAGAAACGTCCGGTGAAAATGCGCAGTTGGCTCCGCAAGTGCCGGAGTTCGTGCCGGGGTGTCCGCGGGATCCCGCACTCGAAGTTCTACCTCTTCAGTCGGGCCGGCGATGCCAAGTACGTCGCGATGTACGGCTCGGCCAACGCCACCGAGCTGAGTGCCACCATTCAGTGGAACGACCTCTATACGCTGGCGAACGCCCCCAACAGCTACCAGGAGTTCCTCCGCATCTTCCGGCAGATGAAAGCCGACCGGCCCGTGCGTCAGGGCTATGTGCGCTATCGGCACGGCGGATTCACCAAGACCTTCTATCCCTATACCGGAGCGGGGGCCAGTGGAGATCCGGTCAGGAAGATACTGGACAAGGTGAAATGCAAGGGCGCGACCGGATCGACCGGCGTCCGTGGCCGTACCCAGATCCGGATCGCACAGACGGCGATGTACGGCCCCCGGGGGGTGGCGCTGGCGAAGGAGATCGCCGGTCTCCAGAGCCGCGGCTGCAACATCAGGATCGTGTACGCGATGTTCGGTACCGATGCGCTGGGCATTATGCGCCGGGCCGGTGTTCCGCTCACGCATCTCGCCTACGACGCCGACGACGACGGCATCTACGACCGCTATATCCATATGAAGTCGATGACGATCAGCGGCAACTACGGCGGCGACACCAGTACGACGATCACCTGGAACGGATCGGCGAATTGGTCGACCGTAGCGCTCGAAAGCGATGAGATCGTCGGTCGCTGGAACAATCGGCGGATCACTCGAAAGTACGCCGCATGGATCGACTACCTGTTCACTCATCGGCCCGCCAGTTGGCTGCCCGACGGGCAGCGCACCACCGATCCGCTGTCGGAGGAAATCACCGGGCGCGGTGGCGTCGATCCCTATGCGATTATCAAGCAGGATCTCTAGGGCCCGAATAGTTCGCGATTCCGTGGTGCCGGAGGAGTTCGGTATCACGGACATGAAGCGGCACGTTCTTTACCTTTCTGCTTTGGCTCATAGTCGATGGAAAAGCGAATACGATCATTCTCGGGTTATGGTCGTACATCATGGTTTCGTATTCAGGTCGGCCGCGAAAGCAGATCTCGTCGCACATCGGCCTTCCGTGGCGGCCGAAGGTATCTGTCGTGGTGGCGGCAATGCTCTGCGCCAGTTCGCTTCTTGTCTCCGGGTCCGGTGGGACCGGTGGGGCCGCGCCACTAGGTGCTGACGCACCCATCGCGGCCGGTGTTCCGCCCGATCTCCGGGCCGTATCCTCGCCGACGAGAGCCGTCCCGGCCGCCCTCGCCGCGAGGACGACCTCGCTCAGCGCCGGCGGCCAGACGACGTGCGAGACTCGATCGGATGGAACGGCCTGGTGTTGGGGCCGCAACGACTACGGTCAGGTGGGGAACAGGACGACCCGGGCCCAGCCGGCGCCGACCCGGATCAAGGGCCGGCGCTGGAAGCGGATCAGCACGAGTGGCGCGACCACGTGCGCCATCAAGACCGATCACACCCTGTGGTGCTGGGGGCTGAACAACTTCAGTCAGCTCGGCCGGCCGCGCTCGCTGCGCAGCCTGAAACCACGCCAGGTCAGCGGTGAGTGGGCTCAGGTATCGGTCGGCTGGGGCCACACCTGCGCGATCAGGAGCTCGGGCACGCTGTGGTGTTGGGGCCAGAACGGCAGCGGACAGACCGGCGCCAGGACGATCAGTCGCCAGGTCTCGGCGCCGACGAGGGTCGGCAAGGCGCGCACCTGGCGCGGTGTCACGACCGGTGGCTGGCATACCTGCGCCACCAAGATCAACCGCACCGCGTGGTGTTGGGGGCGCAATACCTTCGGGCAGGTGCATGGCACGGCCGGACCGGCCGTGATCAGGCCGGTCAGGATGAGCAAGCGGCGCAACTGGGGCCGCTTGAGCGCGGGTTGGGGGCACACCTGCGGCACCCGGCGCGGGACCGGGATCAAGTGCTGGGGTTACAACGGTCAGGGCCAGTTGGGCGACGGCACGACGAGCAGCGGGGGGCCGCGGCTCATCGCCACCGGTCGGCGCTGGCTCAGGGTCGCGGTCGGCGACAGTCATTCGTGTGCCCTCGACCGGAGTGGGCGATCGTACTGCTGGGGTCTCAACCACTATCGCCAACTCGGCAGCACCGCGCGCTCACCACGGTTGACGCCCACCCGCACCGCGGATGGTTCGGCGCGGAATCGGTTGACGGCTGGCTGGCTGCACACCTGCGCGAGTGCGCCGGGCCGGGCCCTGGCCTGTTGGGGCAACAACGAGGCCGGCCAGCTCGGCACGGGCTCCTTCGGCCGGCCCACCGCCCTGCGGACCCCGCGGTCCGCCGGGCGTCGCCGGACGCCGAGGTGGACCGAGCGGAGCGTACGCCGTACGCCCGCGGAGGTAGCGCGTGAGGCGATCCGGAAGCGACCGGCCACGGCGGCTCGGGCCTCCGTCACCAGGAAGGCCACCGGGAAGGTGAGAGTGGCGACCTTCAACGTGCTCGGAACCCAGCACACCGCCCCCGGCGGGTCCCGTCCCGACTTCGCACCCGGCCGGTTGCGCGCGGAATGGTCCTCGACCTTGATCGCCGGCACCTCGCCCGGCCTGATCGGCCTCCAGGAGCTGCAGCCCGATCAACTGAGCGCTTTCGCGAGCGCGAGCCCCGGCCGGTTCGGGTTCTATCCGGGCGGCTCGCTCGGCTATGCCGGGACGCCACAGTCGGTGGCCTGGCGGAAGTCGGATTGGTCGCTGGTCTGGGCCGACACGGTGTCGATCCCGTTCGCCCGCAAGTCCCGGCCCCAGCCCGTCGTCCGCCTGCGCGACCGCGCGAGCGGGATGGAGCTGTACTGGGTCAACGTGCACTTCTCTCCTCGTGGGCTGGAGAGGGAACGAGACGAGGCCACGGAGATCGTCGTCGCCTTGGTCCGGCAGTTGGAAGCCGACGGCCTGCCGATTATCCTGACCGGCGACTTCAACGAGCGCCGGGAGATCTTCTGCAAGCTGACCCGCAAGACGGAATTGCTCGCCGCGAACGGGGGCCGCAACCTAGGTCCCGGCAAGTGCGAACCGCCGCGGCACATGCGGGTGGACTGGATCTTCGCCTCGGGCGGCCGGCTGAGTGGCCTGTCGATCGACCGCGGTCCCGAGGTCCGGCGGATTACCGATCACGCGGTGCTGAGCACGACACTAGGGCCATGAGTTCGAAGGCCGCTCGCGTCGACGACCGAGGGGTCCACCCGCATCCGGGGTTCCGTGGTTCCGCGGACGTCTACTTCGACGACCAGCGGGTATGGTCGTTCGCCGCCGACCGTGCCTCGGGTGAGGGCGTCGTGCGATGGCCGCAGGTGCTCAAGCGACTACTGGACGGGCACGCCCGGGTGCGCGTGCAGAGCGACGACCAGGTCCTCTTCGACGACCTGGTCCAGTTCGGCGAGTCGTCGGCTCGGCTGAGGTTCGTCGACGACCACGGGACCCCCATCATCATCGACAAGTGGGGACTGATCCAACGGCCGCTGGAAGCGCGCCGGGCCGCCGGCGTCGTGGACGCGATGGCCGGCATGGCCGAAGAGATCCTCCGGGTGATGAGCGAGGACTGCGGCATCGACGGCTGGATCGCCTTCGGCACCCTGCTCGGAGCCGCCCGGGACGGTCGGGCGATCGGCCACGATTCGGATATCGACCTGTGCTTCTTGAGTGATGCCGCGACGCCCGCGGCGATGATCGGCGAGCTGTGGTCGATCGCCCGGGCGCTCCGCGCGCGGGGGATACCGGTGCAACACAAGGCCGGGTGCTTTGTCACCGCCCGGTTCAAGGTCCCCGACGGGGGCTATGCCGGCATCGACATCTACACCTGCTTCTACCTGGACGGCCTGCTTTATGAGACCGCGACGATCCGCAGTCCGATGCCGATCGAGGCGATCCTGCCGCTGGGCGTGATCGAGTTCGAAGGCCGGATGATGCCGGCGCCGGCCGACCCGGAGGCGCTGTTGGCGCTGTCGTACGGCCCGAACTGGCGGGTGCCGGATCCGTCCTTCCAGCACCAGCCGTCGGCCGCCACGGTCAATCGTTTCGACCAGTGGTTCGGGTCTCTGATGCAGCAGCGCCGCGCCTGGCGTCACGCCAACAACGAGCGGGCCGGTCGCTGCGCCACCGCGGTGTCGCCGTTCGCGAGATGGGTCGTGGCACGGGTGCCTCCCGGGGCGCGTCTGATCGAGCTCGGATCCGGCAGCGGCCGGGACCTGAGGTTCTATGCCAGACGAGGTCTGGCTCCGACCGGCATGGACTATGCCCCTCCGAGCAAGAGGCGGGCGGCCGGCCCGGGACCGGCCCTGTCCGGGCGGGGCGAGCCGGTGGCAGTGCCGCGCGTTCAGCCGGTCAACTTCTACGACCTACGCGACACGCTCAGCATGGGTGCGATGCTGGCTCGCGCGCGTCCCCAGGCAATCTGCGCGCGCGAGCTCTTCGAGACCCTGGCGCCGGACGGCCGGGACAATTGCGTGCGAATGATCGGAATGGCGCTGCGTGGCGGTGGAACGGCACTGGTGGAAGGACGTGTCCACGCACCGTCGAGCGCCGCGACCTGGCAGGCTACGGCCGGGGGTGGCAAGGTGTGGTCGTTGGAGCCGGCGGTGTTGGCCGATGCGTTCGAGGCGGTGGGTGGCACGATCACCGATACCGACGGCAGCTTCGGAGGCGGGCCGAAGGCGGTCGGCCCGGGTGGCAGGGGTCCGTCGCGGGCTCCGGCGAGATGGAGAATGGTGGTGGAGTGGTGATTCCGAGCGGGAGCCGGGCGGTGGCGGGGCCCGGACCGATGTTAGGGCTCGGGTTCGCGGAGAGGCCTCGTCGGAGGTGGGGTCGCCGATGACCGGTCATCCGGCCAGGCGCTGCTACCTCCATGTCGGTTCTCCCAAGTCCGGCACCTCCTATCTGCAGCGGGTCCTGGAGCTTAATCGCGACACCCTCGCCGACGCCGGCGTGCTCGTGGCCGGGGGCTCCCATCTCGACCTCGTCCATGCCGCCATGGTGGTGCGGGAGGACCCGCGGCTGGCCGACCTGGATGACCGGGCTCGTTCGGCTTGGACCCGATTGGCCGGGCAGGTCCGATCCTGGGACGGTCGGGCGAGCGTCGTGAGCTACGAGTTGTTCGCCGGCGCCTCGGCCGAGCAGGTCAAGCGGGCCCTGGACGACCTGGACGGGATCGAGGTCCACGTGGTGATCACCACCCGCGATCTGGCGAAGGCGATTCCGTCGGCGTGGCAGGAGCGGCTCAAGTTCGGGCTGGTGACCCCGTTGGCGGACTGGGTGCCGCCGCCGGAGAGCGCCGGCCCGCGACCCGAGTGGGGATGGCGGACCATGGACCCGGCCGGGGTCGCCGCACGCTGGGGCGCCACGCTGCCGCCGTCCCGGATCCATATCGTCACCGCGCCCCGGGCCGCCGCTCCAGGTGAGTTGTGGGACAGGTTCGCGCGGGCCTGCTCGTTGCCCGCCGGCGGCATCGTTACGGAGATCGAGCGGGTCAACGAGTCTCTGGGGCTGGTCGAGACCGAGCTCCTGCGCCGGGTGAACGAACGGACCCGGGCGCCGATCGCCGGCGATCGGGAGCACGCGGTCTGGATCCGCGACGTCTTGGCCCACGGCGTCCTCGCGGGGCTCGGCCACGAGCCGATCGGGCTCACCGAGGAGCAACGTGCCGAGGCTGCCGAGCGCGCCGAGGCGGCCGCCGAGGCCATCACCGTGGCCGGGTACGCCGTCCACGGAGACCTGGCGGACATCGCCCCGGCCGCCACGCCTGATCGCGCGCCGGCTCGCACTCCGGATGCCGTGACCGACGCGGAACTGGTCGCGGCCGCCGTGCCGGCCCTCGTCGCGTTGCTGTTGCGGCTGCGCGCGCAGTCCGGTGCCGGGACTTCTCGGACGGGAGAGCCCCCGCGGCGCGGCCCGAGGCAGGCCGCGAAGGGCTTGCTCGCGCGGCTGGCCGAGCCGTACGTCAATCGCGGTACGACCCGATTGCGTGAGCGGGTGGAGGCCCTCGAGGCCGAGGTCGCCCGGACGCGAGCCTTGCAACTGCGCGTCGCGGTCCTGCAGGACGTGGTGACCGAACTACTGCAGCCGCTGGACGCGGCCGATCCCGACGTGACCAGGGCCGCGCTGCGGGCCTACCGCAAGGAGTCCCTATGAGGGCCGGGCTGCGCGACCGGGTGGCACGTGTCACCCATCTGGGGGAGTTGAGACGGCTGGAGTCGCGGGTCGCCGACCTCGACGACGGGATTCGGGAGAATCGGCAGCTGGAGCCGGCCCTGGAGGCTCAGGTGGCCGCCATGGAGCGAAGCCTGGTGCGGCTGCTCGATGCCCGGGTGACGCGCCTCGGCGGCGGTACGGGGGGCGGCGCCGGCGTGCGTCGACCCGGATCGGGCAGAGCCGATGCGGCCGATGACTCCGCCGAGGACGTCTCGTGACCGGTCAGGACGCCCACCTCGTGCCGCATCCGGGCCGGCCCGGCACCGCCGGCGGCGCCGGAGTCGGCCTCTCGGTCGTGGTGCCCTGCTACAACGAGGCGGAGTCGCTGCCCAGCCTGGTCTCGGTGCTGACCACCCAACTCTCCGCGATCGGCACCAGCTTCGAGGTGGTGCTCGTCGACGACGGGAGCACTGACCGGACCCTGGAGTTGCTGCGGGAGATCAACGCCGCCGACCCGCGGTTCCGTTTCGTGTCGCTCAGCCGGAACTTCGGCAAGGAGTCCGCCATGCTCGCTGGCCTCAGCCAGGCCTGGGGGGACGCGATCGCGATCATCGACGCCGATCTGCAGCATCCCCCCGAACTCCTGCCGACGATGCTCCCGCTGCTCGAGAGCGGGTTCCATCAGGTGGTGGCCCGCCGTACCCGCACCGACGATCCGGTACTGCGGACGTTGCTGGCCCGTCTCTACTACCGGGTCATCAACCGGTTGGTCGACGTCAAGCTGGAGAACGGCGTGGGTGACTTCCGTCTGCTCAGCCGGACAGCCGTCGAGGCGTTGCTGTCGCTCAGCGAGACCAATCGGTTCTCGAAGGGCCTGTTCGCCTGGATCGGATTCCCGACGGCCGTGGTCGACTACCAGAACGTCTCGCGGGAACACGGTGCCACCAAGTGGCGGCTCCGGGATCTGTTCAACTACGGGATCGACGGGGTCGTGTCGTTCAACTACCGGCCGCTGCGGCTGTCGATCTGGTTCGGCGCGTTGGTCGCCGCGATCGCGCTGGGCTATGCGGTCTGGGTGCTGGTCGACGCCATCCTGCACGGCAACCCGGTGCCTGGATACGTCACGACGATCTGTGCCGTCACCGGATTCGGCGGCGTACAGATGATCCTGCTGGGTGTCATCGGGGAGTACCTGGGTCGGATCTACTCCGAGACCAAACGGCGACCGCCGTTCCTGCTCGCCGAGAGCAGTGAGGGCCCGGACCACACGCCCGTGGTGGTCGCGCTCGGCCCGCTCCGGACCGGTCGCACCCCACCCGAGCAGCCCAGGAGCCGACCCGGCAACAGGGCCGGCAGTCGGCCCGGCCGGTGATCACGCAGACGCCGGGTCACGCCGGCGCCGACGAGCCGTCGGCCGGCTCGCGTGCGACGAAGCTCTGGCCGCTGGTGGTGGTCGTCGTCACCTTCGGCTACGCGTGGATTCCGTACCAACTGAGCCCGTGGTTCTTCCAACGCGGCGACACGGCCGCACAGTTCGCGCCGACCTGGTTCCACCTGGGCGAGCTGGTCCGGGCCGGCCAGTGGCCGGTGTGGCTCGACCCCGAAGCCTGGGCCGGCGGCAACTACGGCGTCGAGGCGCTGTTCGGGATCTACAATCCGATCAACGCGCTGATCTGGGTGCCCATGTCGCTGGCCAGCGACCTGATGCTCAGCACCTTCCTGGTCAAGGCGACCGTGCTGGTCGCGCTCGCCCTGGGCACCTACGTCCTGGCCCGGGAGTACGAGGCTGTCCCCTGGGCGGCGGCGATGCTGGCGATCGCCTTGCCGTTCAGCGGCTTCACGCTCTACTGGGACGGCGGATCCTGGCCCTCGGGTCTGATCGCCTTCGCCTACACTCCCTGGGTCTGGTGGGTGTTCCGGCGCTGCCTGCGCGGCGCGACCAACCCGTGGTGGGCGTTCCTCCTGGGCGTCCTGGCCGCCACCCAGGGCAATCCGTACGGCGTGCTGGCGCTGGTCATCGTCGGCGCCGGCCTGGTCCTCGAGGGCCTGGTCGCCCGCAACTGGCCGGGCGTGACCAAGCTGACCCTGATCGGGCTCTGCGTCGCCGCGTTCCTGCCGCTGGTCTATCTGCCGCTGCTGCAGTCGGCGGATCTCGCCTATCGGTCCGGCGGGCCGCTGTTCGCGAACAACGGCAAGCTGACGCCGACGATCAGCGATCTGATCGGTCTGAGTTCGCCCACCTTCGTGCCTCCCATTCGCGCCATCACGGGGCCCATGCAGGTACCGGCGACCTACTTCAGCTGGCTGCTGGTGCCGCTCTTGCCCTGGCTGCGCTTCGGGGTACTACGGCGGCGTGCCACCGAGTTGCTCGGCGTCGCCTTCGTGACGCTCGCCTACTTCCTGCTGACCGTCGGGCCGTCCACGCTGTGGCTCTTCCGCTGGCCGCTGCGGCTGATCGAGTACTGCTACCTCGGCCTCGCGGTGGCGCTGGCGATCGTGATCGGTGAGGGGCTGCACCGGTCCTGGTGGAAGCGCCGCGCGGCGGCGACTCTCGGCCTGATCGGAGTGGCCGGCTATCTGGCGTGGGCCGCCGATCCGGCGGCGGTGCGCAGGGTGGCGCTGGGCGTGGCGGTGACCGGCGTGCTGGCGGCCCTGGTGCTGGCCGCACACCGGTTCCGGCCGGGCTCGTCGGTACTAGTGGCCGGCCTGTGCATCCTGGGCACCGGAGTCGTCCTGACCACCCAGGTCAGCGTCTTCGGGGAGAACGAGAGCTCCCGGGTGTGGCATCTCCCCAGTGACGTGGCGGAGTTGCGGAGCCGATTCGCCGGCCGCGAACCGGTGGTCCTGCAGTTCGCCGACCTCAAGCCCCTTCAGGATCGAGGTCAACGGAAGCTGCTGAAAGCCTCCTGGGCCGACTTCCTGCCGGGCAGCATGTACCAGGTCGCCGATGTGCCGGCCGTCAACAGCTATACCGGTATGGGTTTCCGGCCGTTCAGCAAGCGGTTGTGCATGAGCTACGAAGGCCTGACCAAGCCCTGTGGTTACCGCAACGTCTGGCGTCCGGCGGGACCCGGACAACCACCGCTGGTGGACGCCATGAAGGTGCAGACCCTGGTCGTGGCGACGCCGATCGCCGCCGGGGTTGAACCGGGCCCGGAATGGGAGGTGACCGAGAAGACCGCCCGGGTGACCGTGTTGGAGCGGACCGACGAACTCCCGTGGCCGGATTCCCGGTTGAGTTGGGCCGGAGACGGCATCCAGGTGACCGAAGCGCGCACCGTGGCCGAACTCGAGGAGTCCGTAGAGTTCACCGCCGAACAGGACGGAGAGCTGGTCTTCGCGACGCTGGGCTGGCCCGGCTGGCGAGCGGCGATCGACGGTAGGACGGTGCCGGCGCGGTACGGTCCGACCGGCCTGCTCACGGTCGACGTACCGGCCGACTCCCAGGGCACGGTGACCGTGACCTATCGACCCCCGGGGCTGCCTGCCGGGTTGGTCGGCGCCGGCCTCGGCACCCTCGGCGCCGCACTCCTCGGGGCTACCGTTGCCATACGCCGTATGCGAGGCTTACGCCGTGGTAGCGGAGGCGCAGGTGTGGCTGGTGCGCCACGGAGAGACCGAGTGGAGCCGAGATCGACGGCACACGTCGATCACGGACCTTCCGCTGACCCCGGCCGGGGAGCGGGTGGCGACGGCGTTGGCGGCTCGCCTGTCGGGCGTCGGGTTCGACTTGGTCCTGACCAGCCCTAGGGAGCGCGCGCGGCGCAGCGCCGAGCTGGCCGGCTTTCCGGACGCCGAGGTGGAGCCGGATCTCGTCGAGTGGGCCTACGGCGACTACGAGGGCGTGAGGACGAGTGAGATCAGACAGCGCGTTCCGGAGTGGACGGTCTGGACCCACCCGTCACCCGGCGGCGAGAATGCCGAGCAGGTCGGCGATCGAGTGGATCGGGTGATCGCCAGGCTGCGACGACACGCCGGCTCCGGTGGCGGTCCGGCGCTCGTGTTCGGTCACGGTCACGCACTCCGGGCGCTCACCGCTCGCTGGCTCGGGCTCGAGGTCGCCGACGGTCGGCTGTTCCGGTTGGACACCGCCTCGTTGTCCGGCCTCGGCCAGGAACGCGAGCAGCCCGTCATCGTCCGGTGGAACGGCTGAGGGGACGGAACCGCTGTCCATGCGTCGCCCGCCCGAATGCCCGCGCTGTCCGCACCCGGTGTCCTCGTCCGCGGACGGATGGAGCTGCCAGATCCATGGCGAGGTCGCGCCGCTGTGGCGGCCGGGCGTCGCGACCTACGACGATCTGGCCGATCATCTGCGGTCGTCGCCGCTGATTCCGTCGTATCTTCCGTGGCCCCTGGCGCCCGGTTGGCAGCTGACCGACTTCGCCGTCGTCGGCGCCGCTCCCGAACGCGCTCGCGCGACCTTGACCTGCTGTTCCGGCTCCACCGACCAGGACGGTCCGGTCGACGTGGTGGTCGTCACCGAGGAGGTCGGCACCGGCCTGGGCGCTCGATGCGCGGGGCTCACCGAGTCGGACCCGGGGCGCGAGGTCGCCTACGCCGCGCCGGTGGCCCGGTTGCGCATCGGCGGCATCGGGGTGGCGCTGTGGCCGGTGGCGACCAGTACCGAGGTTCTGCTGGATCGGGCGGTCCTGGCCGGCGAGGCCGGAGGCCGCTGGCTGTGGTTGGTGCTCCGGCCGGCGTCGGCGATGTTGTTGTTGCACTCCGAACTGGCCCTCTTCGACATCTCCACCCTCGGACCGGCGCTGGTAGAGATCGAATTCGGCGGGCCGCCACCGGTTTGGTGAGCTTTCCCCGGGTGCGCGGGTACGGCATGATGACGGGCAATGGCCAAGGACTCCAAGCACCGCAGTCCGCGCCCGGGACGCCCCGACGGCGGCGTTTCTCGGACGCGTTCACGTCGCGTCCTGTCGGTGGTCTTCTTGACGGTGCCGCTCCTCGGAGTCGATATCGCACTGGATCCGCCGCGCGGCTCGGTGATTCCCGGGTCGGTCGCGACCGATGCCGGGCTCTCGGCCCTGTCCGAGGGGGTCGAGCAATCGCCCGGCGACGTGAAGGCGGCCACCTGGGCCCGTGACTCGGTCGCTCCCGTCATTCGGGTACAGGCCAGCGTCGGCCCCGATGTGGAACTGCCGGCCGCCTCCGGAACCGGACGGCGGGTGATCTTCAGCGAAAGCCGGCAACGGGTGTGGCTGGTGGCCGACGACGGCACCGTCGAGGCGACGTATCAGGTCTCCGGCAGCGTCTATCCGAACCTCGATCCGGGTACCTATGAGGTGTACTCCCGCTCGGAGCGGGCCACCAGCTTCGACGGCGGTTCGACGATGGCCTACTTCGTGCGCTTCACCCAGGGCGACCGCGGCAACGCGATCGGGTTCCACGACATTCCGGCGACGTACTCCGGCGACCTGGTCCAGTCGGTCGACGAGTTGGGCATCCCGATGTCGCACGGGTGTATCCGCCAGGCTCGTGACGACGCGATCAGATTGTGGGAGTTCGCGCCCATCGGCACCACCGTGGTGGTCACGGCCTAGGTGTGGTGGGGGCCGGGCGGTGGGGTCGACGGTCGTCGCCGAGACAGTACGGCGATCAGCCGGTCCCGGCTCCGGACGCGGTCGCCGGACCACTCACCAGATGCCCGCTCCGGCGGCGGGTCCGCTGGCGCTTCCGTCCCTTGCCGGATGCCGCCGGCTTCGACTTCTCCCCGGCCGCGCCCGACTGCTGGCCCGCGTTCGGCGCGGAGTCCGCGGCCGACCGGCCACCCCGACGAGACCGGGTGCGTCGACCCTTGGCCGCATCGGGTCTGCGGGCCGTCTCGGTCGTCGCCGCGGGCACCGGTGCGATGCGGCCCGTGGTGCCCGGTGCGATTCCGAGGTCTCCGAGGAGATGTTCGGAGGTGGAGTAGGTCTCCGGCGGATTCTCGAAGGGCAGGTCGAGCGCCTTGTTGATCACCTTCCAGCGCGTCAGTTCGGCCCAATCGACGAAGGTCACCGCGACCCCGCTGGCGCCGGCCCGTCCGGTCCGGCCGATCCGGTGCACGTAGGTCTTGTCGTCTTCGGGGCAGCTGTAGTTGATGACATGTGAGATGCCTTGGACGTCGATGCCCCGGGCGGCCACGTCGGTGGCGACCAGCAACCGGAGCTTGCCGTTGCGGAACTTCGTCAGCGCCCGTTCCCGAGCGACCTGGGCCATGTCGCCGTGCAGGGCGCTCGAGGAGAAACCGCGCTCGGCCAGGTCGTCGGAGATCCGCTGCGCCTGTCGCTTGGTGCGGGTGAAGACGATGATCTTCTCGGCTTCGTCCGCCTGCAGGATCCGCGCGATGATCTCCGGCTTGTCGAGATCGTGGGTCTGGTAGATGAACTGGGCGGTCGCCGGCACGGTCTGCGTGTCGTAGCTGGACTCGGCGCGGATATTCATCGGGTGCCGCATATGGGTCCGGGCCAGGGCCACGATCGCCGCGGGCATGGTCGCCGAGAACAACATGGTCTGTCGGGTCTCGGGGGTGCTGCGCAACAGTCGCTCCACGTCCGGCAGGAAGCCCAGGTCGAGCATCTCGTCCGCTTCGTCGAGCACCAGCGCATGCACGTGGGACAGGTCGAGCGCCTTGCGGTTGATCAGGTCGATCAGCCGGCCCGGCGTACCGACCACGACGTCCACGCCGGCCTTCAGGGCGGTGAGCTGACCGTCGTACCCCACTCCGCCGTAGACCGTGAGGACACGGAGTCCACGGTCCTTGCCGGCCAGTTCGAGGTCGCCGGAGACCTGCAAGGCGAGCTCGCGGGTCGGCGCGACGACCAGTGCCTGGGGGAGACCCTCGGGGATATCCGCGTAGTCGGGGTCCTTCGGCGCGATGCTGCGTTGCAGCAGCGGGATGCCGAACGCCAGTGTCTTGCCGGTGCCGGTGCGGGCCTGCCCGATGAGGTCGGTACCCATCAAGGCGACCGAGAGCGTCATCTCCTGGATCGGGAACGGGGTGGTGATGTGGGCGCGTTCAAGGGCCGCGCAGATCTCGGGGTGAACCCCGAGATCACGAAATGTGGTCACAGTCTGTTCGCTTTCACCCTGCATCGAGGGATTGAATTGTAGGTCGATTGGTCATTGCGATTCCCCTGCGGCAGGGCGCGATCACCTGATCTTGACCTACCGCGCACATACGGTGTTCGGGCGCCTAGCCGGTGAATCAATCTGCGACTGATCGGAGAACCGGGCCCGGAATCTTCGATCAGTCTATCGGTAAGGTGCCGCCATGGACGCATCTTCGCCGGAGACCGGCGAGCCGGAGGTCTCCGAACCCGAGATTTCCGGGTCAGAAGTCTCCGGCCGGGAATTGGATTGGTATGCCGAGCCGGCGTACCAGGCCGCGGTGATCGACCTGTTGGGCGCGATCGCCTACGGGGAGTTGTCGGCGTTCGAGCGGCTCGCCGAGGACGCCAAACTCGCGCCGACGCTCCAGGACAAGGTGGCGCTGGCCAGGCTTGCCAGCAGCGAATTCGTGCACCTCGACGGTCTGCTGGCGCGGCTGCGGGCCTTGGGTGCCGATCCCACCGTGGCGATGACCCCGTTCCGCGCCGCCGTCGACGGCTTCCATCTGCACACCGCTCCGCGGGACTGGCTGGAGGGGCTGCTCAAGGCCTATGTCGGAGACGGGCTGGCCGCGGACTTCTATCGTGAGATCGCGGTACTCCTCGACGGCGAGACACGGGCCGTCATCGATGCCGCGCTCACCGACTCCGGCCACGCCGACTTCGTGGTCGAGCGCGTCCGCCAGGCGATCGAAGCCGATCCACGGATCGCGGGCCGACTCGCCCTGTGGAGTCGGCGGCTGATGGGCGAGGCGCTGTCACAGGCCCAGCGGGTGGTCGCCGAACGGGACGAACTCAGCACGTTCTTGGGCATGCTGCTGGCCGGTTCGGCGACCATGCCTGGCATGGACCTGGCCGAGATCGGGTCGATGTTCAACCGTCTGACCAAGCGTCACGTGCAGCGCATGTCGACCCTGGGCCTCGACCCCTGAGCGCGCCGACCCGTCCTCAAGTAGCGGTCGACCCGCCCCTTGGTAGCTACTAAGGGGCGGGTCGGCGCGAGGTCAGGAGTTGCGCTTGGCGGTATAGGTCGCGGCCAGCATCACCAGGCCGGCGGCGACCAGCACGGAGACGATCCAGCGGGTCCAGTCGACCCCGCTCGATCCGTCGCCACCGAACGCGCTGTAGATGAAATAGCCGATCAGGCTGCCGCCGATGCCGCAGAACACGGTCAGCCACAGCGGGATGTTGTCGCGATTGCCCGGAGCGACGAATTTGCCCAGGAGCCCGATGATGGCGCCACCGACCAAGGTCGCGAGGATGCTTCCCATAAGACGCTTCTCCTTCGTAGACGCGGCTATTCCGCGTGACGGTCCGGCGTACCGGCTCAACGAGATCATCGTTGCTGCCCGGCTGGGAATCAACCACCTGGGGCCAACTCGGCCAAGCTGCCCTGAAAGCTACAGTGTCGCGGCCGGAACGTGTCAGGAGCGGAAGCCGACCTGGCCCGCGGTACCGCCGCCGAGTTCGACATAGGCGATCCGATCCACCGGGATCAACACGCGCCTCCCCTTGGCGTCGGTGAGGCCGAGCAGGGTGCCCTTCTCCAGAGCCGCGGTCAGCTGTGCCTCGATCTCCTTGGCGGACTCCGCAACCTCCACGATCAACTCTCGCGGAGCGTGCTGAACCCCGATCTTGACCTCCACTGACGTCCTCCCCTTCTCCCGCGCTGCCCTCTTTGGCTTCATCGTCGCCCCATCATGCCTCGGCCACCTCGGAGCGCGGGAATCCCCGGATACCACGCCACGCCAGCCGGGTCACCAGGGCAGCCGCGTCGGCCCGAGAAGGCCCTGACGTCCGACCGACTGCCTCCTCCGCCAACCAGAATCGCGCGCTGACCTGTGCCATACCGACCAAGGAGAACGCCAGCAGCCGGCAATCCGCCGGCGGCAGACCGGTGTCGTCGCGAATCAACTGAGCGATGAGATCGGCGATTTCGTCGTTCATCTGCTCGACCCGATTCCGTACCGCGACCTGGCCGGTGAGGTCCGACTCGAACACCAGCCGGAACGCGCCGGAGTCGCCCGCGACGTAGGCATAGAACACCTCGATGGTCGCGCTGACTCGTTGTTTGTTGTCGCCGGTCGCCGCCAGCGCCGTACGGCATTCGGCTACCAGCGCGTCACAGGAATCGCCCAGCAAGGCCAGGTAGAGCTCCAGCTTGCCCGGGAAGTGCTGGTAGAGCACAGGTTTGGAGACCCCCGCGCGCTCCGCGATCTCGTCCATCGAGGCCGCGTGGTAGCCCCGGGCGGCGAATACCTCCAAGGCGTGGCCCAGGAGCTGAGCGCGGCGTGCGGGCCGGGGAAGACGCACCCGGTCGAGGGATTCCGAGGGAGGAGACGAACTCACCGGATCAGCCTACCTACGGGAAGATCTAGGGGCTGATGATGGTTCCATCGACAGTCCCCGCGAAACTACCCGCACTAGTGCGAGCCCGTAGCCCGAAGGAGTAACCGGTGCCCTACCCTGCCCTGGTCGAACCGGCCGCCGAGTTGACCATCGACGAAGTACGCCGTTATAGCCGCCACCTGATCATTCCCGACGTCGGGATGACCGGGCAGAGACGCCTGAAGAACGCCAGAGTGCTTGTCATTGGCGCGGGTGGGCTCGGTAGCCCCGCGCTGCTCTATCTGGCGGCAGCCGGTGTCGGCACGCTCGGCATCGTGGAGTTCGACACCGTCGATGAGTCCAACCTGCAGCGGCAGATCATCCATGGTCAGTCCGACATCGACCGGCCCAAGGCCGAGTCGGCGCGCGACGCGATCGCCGAGGTCAACCCGCTCGTCGACGTGATCGTGCACAACGAGCGGCTCGACAACGACAACGTGTACGAGATCTTCGACGGCTACGACTTGATCGTGGACGGTACCGACAACTTCGCTACCCGCTACCTCGTCAACGACGCGGCGTACTTCAAGAACATTCCCTACGTCTGGGGCTCGATCTACCGCTTCGACGGACAGGCGTCGGTGTTCGCTCCGGGGCTCGATCCGGCGGCTCCGTGCTACCGGTGTCTCTACCCGGAGCCCCCGCCCCCGGGCATGGTGCCGTCCTGTGCCGAGGGCGGGGTCCTGGGCGTGCTCTGCGCGTCGATCGGTTCGATCCAGGTCAATGAGGCCATCAAGG
>JBOFLE010000045.1:0-2898 GCA_051657705.1 Nocardioides sp.
GTCGTCCTCTTCGATTCGTCCATCTCTCAGCGGTGGATCGAGCCGGGCACGAGCATGGCTGGCTCAGTCGCGAATACCTGGCCGCCGTACGAGCGACCGATCGGCGGTTGGGCCGAATCATGAAGAAGATCGAGGCTACCCAATGGCGCCGGCGGCATACGGTGATGCTGGTGACGACGGATCACGGCGGCTACGGGCCCACCCACACCGACGCCAGTCGCTACGAGAACTACCGCATCCCGTTCTTCGCGTGGGGCCGAGGCGTCGCGCGGCGGGACCTCTACGCGATCAACCCGACGTATCTCGATCCGGGTCGTTCACGTCCCGGCTATCGCGGACGCCAGCCGATCCGCAACGGAGACATCGCGAACCTGACGCTCGACCTCCTCGGTCTCGGTCCGACGCGCTACAGCACCATCGGCTGGGGCCAGCGGCTCCGGGTGCTTGCTCGGCTCGGTTCAGGATGATCCGGCAGGCGTCGACGAAGTCTTCGGGCCGATGGCCGGGGACGGTTCGGCCGAGGTGAGCTTCGAGGGCAAGCACCGCGCGGTCGAATCTCGTGGCCGCCAACCTGTGGCGCATGCGGTGGAGTCGTTCCCGGAGAATCCGCTCGGCGAGGTGTCCTCGTGGGTGACGCTGGAACGCGGCCGCCATGATCTCGGTACGGCGGAACTCGCGGTACGAGTCGTACACCTCGCGCACCACGGCCCTTTCTCTCGAATCGGTCATCTCATGTCCTCCTTCATTGCAGCGTGGTCAAGACGCGGCCGCATATCGGGTGCTGATGTGGAGAGCCGGACCGGCGACGGGTGCGGGTCCTGCATCACCGGTCCGGCCAGATCGTGTGATCTGCGCCGCAAACCGCCCACAACGCGCCGGAACGGGAGTTCGCCGAACCGGCGAGGCAGCTGAATGGTGCAGCGGGTGGTCGCGACTTCACCATGTGATCGTCTACCCATGGCTCCTATAGGTGGAGCATGGCAGCGCCAGACTTTTAGTTCTGTTAAATTACGACCCGTGGAACCGGCGTTCCTGTCATTTCTCGAAGCCGTCCGCCGTGGTTCGGGCCAGGTTGATCCTGGCTATGCCGGGTGGCTGATGCCGCGTGATCCGCAGGAATCGGCCATTCTGGACGCATCCAGTGCGGTGCGTCGGGTCCGGTTGTCCGGCTGGGTTCGCGACGATCTCAGCGATCGGATCATGGAACTGATGGACCGGGCTTCTTCCACTAAAGACCGAGACCGACTTGCAGAACTCGCCCGATACTATCTGCGCCCGGTTGGCGCCAAGAATCTCGTTGCCAGTAGGGCGACCCTGAGCAACTGGCGGCGGGATGCCGCCCGACTCATTGCCGTAGAGCTGGCTGCACCCCACGCCACCGGCCTGACGCTTTACCTCGATGGAGTACCGCGGAAGGGGGAGCGTTTCGGGCTGGATTCACTGGCACGCGATCCTGCCGTGAGTTGGATTCTGCGCCTTGAAGCCCAGGAGCGAGAAGTCGCACTACACCGAGGCCTGGCGGACGCCGCGAATGAAGCAAGGGCGAAGGCAGACCCGCGGATGTTGATCGGTGTCGCCCTGATTTCCTTTCGCCTTATCCCAGAGATCAACCCTGAGCCGACCCGCGATTACGACGGCACGCCATTGACGGGCATGGACGGCCGTAAGTTCACCCGCTCGCGGCTTGCCCTGCCGCTGGTCTTGCTGTGCCTTCATAGGGCAGCCGTTATCGCCCGCCGGCCGGGACATCCGCACGATCGCCGGGCTGAGTTCACTGTTGGCCACCGCCTTGTGCAGCCGGCTCATCCATCGCCAGCGCAACCCGCTCCTCTGGTCGGCTTGGACACCGAGGTCACATTCGATCGCGAACGGTTCGATGAGGGTGTCGCACATGCGTGGAAGGTGATCTCGACGGCCATTGCTCGGCCGATCCTCGCTGCTCTCACCAGGCACGCGGCGCTCGCCTCGGGCATGCTGACCGACCGACAACATCAAGACCTCGCACTGCTCAGCGTGGCGATTGCTCGCAGACACTCCGATCGCCGCGCCCTCGATATCGACCTGCATCGTCCAGCCTTCCGGGGCGACTCGGGAGATTCCGTCCGGTTCCAGCTTCGATTCCGCCGAGAACGGCTCATGTTGGCCAGCCATCACAGGCCGGGTGTCGACTGGCGGCCCGAATTGACCAGGATGAGCGACCTACTTCTGGTGAGGCGGCTACTGCTTCCAGCCGACGAGTCCCGGCGCATGGAGAAGGTCCAACTCCACCTACATCAGGGCATTCTGCTGCGGCAGGCCCGCGAACTCACCGCAGGCGGACGGCCGATGGACATCGCCCCGACGGCGGTGGCCGACGGACAAATTCGTTGCGCGATTCGCGCAATTGAGGAGATGATCGCCTCGGTGAGCAGGAGCTTTCGCATCGCCGACGAAGACGCCGATCAGATCACCGCCGTCAATGCTCACCGTCGGAAGACCGAGGTAGACGGCGTCGTGCACCTCCTCAGTTGCATGTCCAAGCCCGATATTCTTGCCAACGCCCGGCGGCTCCGCCGAGACCTTAACCGCCTCGACGATGTGTATTCCGAACAACTCTCTGGTCTCCGGGCGGACGTCCATGTCCTCTGGCTGCTCGCTATGGCGGATCAGGCAATCAGGCACCACGAGCACGAGCAGGCCAGGCACTACCTGACCGCCGCGGTGGAGCAACTTCCGGACGGGATCCCGCACCTGGCGATACGATCCGCCAACATCGCGGCCAGCATCGGAGACGCCGACCTAGCCAAGCACCTTGTCGAAAGAGTCCCTGACGGCCACACATGGCCGTCATATCTGAAGTACCTGGTCACTCGCCTGCGGTAACGCGCGTCATGGTGCGGTCGACGCGCCGGTCAGGAT
>JBOFLE010000046.1:0-50499 GCA_051657705.1 Nocardioides sp.
CCCGGACGGTGCACCGGGATCCCGTCCTGGGTCGCCTTGCGGTAGACGAAGCCGATGAGCAGCGCCATCGCCAGCACCGCGATCACCGTGGGCAGTACCAACGCGACCAGGAACCACTCCAGCGTCATACCCATATCCGGAATGGTACCGAGCTAGGCATCGAGCGAGTCGACATCGACCTCGTAGGCGCCTTGCACGATGAACTCCTTGCGCGGCGCCACCTCGCTGCCCATCAGCAGCTCGAACACTCCGGCGGCGCTGTCGGCGTCGTCGATGGTGATTCGCCGCAGCGTACGGTACCGAGGATCCATCGTGGTCTCCGCCAACTGATCGGCGTCCATCTCACCGAGTCCCTTGTAGCGCTGCGGGGGCTCCTTGTAGCGCGTACCTTTCTTCTTCAACTCCGCGAGCTTCCGGTGCAGCTCGGCATCGGAGTAGGTGTAGACGTACCTGTCGACGCCCCGACGTGGATTGATCAGTTCGATCCGGTGCAACGGCGGGACCGCGGTGTAGACGCGGCCGGCGTGAATCAACTGGGGCATGTACTTGAAGAACAACGTGGCCAACAGGCAGCGGATATGGGCGCCGTCCGAGTCGGCGTCGGCCATGAAGATGATCCGGCCGTAGCGGGCCGCGTCCACATCGAAGGTTCGGCCGCTGCCGGCCCCGACCACCTGGATGATCGCGGCGCACTCGGCGTTCTTGAGCATGTCACCGACGGAGGCCTTCTGGACGTTGAGGATCTTGCCGCGGATCGGCAACAGGGCCTGGTATTCCGCATTGCGCGCATACCGCGCGGTCCCCAACGCCGAGTCGCCCTCGACGATGAACAGTTCGCTCCGCTCCGTGTCCGTGCTTCGGCAGTCCGCCAGCTTGGCGGGCAGGGTCGAGGACTCCAGCGCGTTCTTCCGGCGCTGAGTCTCCTTGTGCTGCCGAGCCGCGATCCGGGTCTTGGAGGCGGCGACCACTTTGTCCATCAGCAACCGGGCCTGTGCCCGCTCGGCACGTTTGGTCGAGGTCAGGAACGCCTTCAACTCGGCCGCCACGATCTTGCGGACCACGGTGCGTGCCGCCGGCGTGCCGAGGATCTCCTTGGTCTGGCCCTCGAACTGCGGTTCGGCCAGCCGGACCGCGACCACCGCGGTCATGCCTTCGGTGATGTCCTCCTTGATCACCTTGTCGTCGTTGACCCTCAGCACCTTCGCGGCCCTCATCGCGTCGTTGAAGGTCGTGGTCAGACCGGCCTCGAATCCGCTGACGTGGGTCCCGCCCTTGGGGGTGGCGATCACGTTGACGAACGACCGGAGTTCGGTGTCGTAGCCGGTCCCCCACCGAACGGCGACGTCCACGTGCAGTTCCCGCTCGACCTCCTGGGGCGTCAGGTGCCCCTTGTCGTCGAGGAGCGGCACGGTCTCGACGAAACTGTCCTTACCGGTCAGGCGGATGACCCCGGTGACGGCTTGGTCGCGAGCGAGGAACTCCGCGAACTCGGCGATCCCGCCGTCGTGCCGGAACCGCTCCTCGACCGGTTCGGTCCCCCGGTGATCGGAAATGACCAGTTCCAGGCCGGGAACGATGAACGACGTCTGCCGAGCCCGGGTGACCAATTCGTCGTACTTGAAGGTCGCGTCCTTGGTGAAGATCTGTCGGTCCGGCCAGAACCGGATCCGGGTTCCCGACGCGCCGCGACCGACTCGGCCGCCCTTGCGGCTCAAACCAGAGGCCGGGTCGAACGCGCCCCCCGGCCCGGGCTCGGCGAAGATCCCCGGGATGCCGCGCTGGAACGACATTCCGACTCGTGTCGGCGGGCGATCGACATCGACGTCGAGGCGGGAGGAGAGCGCATTCACCACCGAGGCTCCCACCCCGTGCAGGCCGCCGGTCGCGACGTAGGAGCCGCCGCCGAACTTGCCTCCCGCGTGCAGCTTGGTGAAGATCACCTCCACGCCCGGCAGCCCCGTCTTGGGCTCGATATCCACCGGGATCCCCCGGCCGTTGTCATGCACCTCCGCGGAGCCGTCGGGGTACAACCGCACCTCGATGCGATTCGCCACGTCGGCGAGGGCCTCGTCCACGCCGTTGTCGATGATCTCCCACAGACAGTGCATCAAGCCACGGGTGTCGGTCGAGCCGATATACATCCCGGGCCGCTTGCGCACGGCCTCCAGTCCTTCGAGCACCAGCAGGTGCGCGGCATTGTAGGTGTTGTCAGGCGGAGCGACCACGCTAGCAATGTACCCGCGACACGCCCAGGTGCCCGGTTTGCCACGCTGCCGACCCGGCGACCGGGTGTCATGGTTGGATTGTTAGTGTTCGAAGTCGTTGGACTGGTGGGGAATCTTGAGACGCCCCGCTACGTTGTGAAGGTCACCGAGAGAGAAACGAGGCTGATGTGGACACTGCAATCGCCCCAGACGCCGCCGATCTGACGGCCGCGGACCGCTGTGACCGTTGTGGCGCCCAAGCATTCCTCCGGGCGATCATGCCTGGCGGCATCGAGTTGCTGTTCTGCGCCCATCACGCTCGTGAACACGAGGAGAAGCTGCGCCAGGTCGCGCTCCAGGTCAGCGACCAGACCCATCGCCTGACAAGTTGATCGTCAACCCGAGCACCCCGACCAGGACAATCCGACTCAGAACAACCCAACCCAGAACAACGGAGGCCCTGGATGCGAATCCGGCCCTCTGCTTGTGATATGTGAAACAGTGTGCCCGTGTCCGGGTTGGAGATACTCCTCGCGCTGGTGATCGCCGTGGGTCTGGCCGGCATCCTGTTCCCGGTACTGCCGGGGTCGGTGTTGATCCTCGCGGCGATCGGCGTCTGGTCCTTCGACACCGGCGGGGTGGCCGCGTGGGTCGTCTTCGCCGTCGCCGCGGCCTTCCTGGTCGCGGGCAACGTCGTGAAGTACACGATCCCGGGCAAGCGAATGAGATCCTCCGGAGTTCCGCGCACCACCCTGCTGGTCGGCGCGCTGTGCGCGGTGGCCGGCTTCTTCGTGATCCCGGTAGTTGGCCTGGTCGTGGGCTTCGTGCTGGGGGTCTATCTCGCCGAACTGAATCGAGTCGGAAAAGGCGCCGCATGGCCGTCGACGGTGGCCGCGATCAAGGCGGTCGGGATCAGCATCCTGATCGAACTGGCCGCGGCGCTCGCCGCGGTGGTCGCATGGGTGGTCGGGCTCGTCGTCACGTGAGCGTAGCCCTGGCACTCGTCTCGGCATTCTGCTTCGGGGTGGCCGACTTCCTCGGCGGATACTTTTCCAGGCGCACCTCGGTGTGGCCGTTGGTCATCGTGGTTCAACTGGTGGCCGCGGTCACGATCGCCGCGTTGGCCCTGTTCGATGCCGGCCGGCCGACCGCGGCAGACTTCGGCTGGGCGGCCGCTGGAGCGGTGGCCAACGGCATCGGCACCGCCGCGTTATACCGCGGCCTCGCGACGGGCACGATGGGTGTGGTGGCGCCGGTGTCCGGCGTCGGCGCGGCGATGATCCCGGTCCTGATCGGCTTCTCGCTCGGCGAGCGGCCCTCAGGCATGATGTGGGCCGGCGTCCTGGTCGCGGTGCCGGGAATCTGGCTGGTGGCTCGACAGGCGCCGAACCGGACCGAGAGCGAGGCCGCGGTGCCGTCCGAGGTGTCGCGGTCGGGTCTTGGCCACGGTCTTGTCGCGGGCGTGGGCTTCGGGCTCCTGTTCGCCTCCCTCGATCGCATCTCGGCGACCGCCGGATGGCTGCCGCTGGCGGTCAACGAGTTGCTCGCCTGTGTGACGATCGCCGGGATCGGCACCGTGATGCGGGCTCGCTGGCTGCCCACTCGCCGCGAGGACTGGTCCGGGGCGGCCGGCGGCGTGCTCGTCGGGGTAGCGACGATCGCCTTCTTCGGTTCGACTCAGACCGGCTACCTGGCGGTCGCCGCGGTGCTCTCCTCGCTCTACCCCGCGGTCACCGTGCTACTGGCCGCGTCGGTGATGCGAGAACCCGTCGGGAACGCACGGTGGGCCGGACTCGGGATCTGTCTGGCCGCGGTCGGCTTGGTCGTCGCCGGCTGAGTTGCCAGCGCCGTCACGATCAGTCCAGATAGTCGCGAAGCACTTGCGACCGGGACGGATGACGAAGCTTGGACATCGTCTTGGACTCTATCTGCCGGATCCGTTCCCGGGTCACGCCATAGACCTTGCCGATCTCGTCGAGCGTCTTGGGCTGGCCGTCGGTCAGGCCGAAGCGCATGCTGACCACTCCGGCTTCCCGCTCCGACAGCGTGTCCAGCACCGCGTGGAGCTGCTCCTGGAGCAGCGTGAAGGACACCGCGTCGGCAGGCACGATGGCCTCGGAATCCTCGATCAGGTCGCCGAACTCCGAGTCGCCGTCCTCGCCCAGCGGGGTGTGCAACGAGATCGGCTCACGACCGTACTTCTGCACCTCGATGACCTTCTCGGGGGTCATGTCGAGTTCCTTGGCGAGTTCCTCCGGGGTCGGCTCGCGACCAAGGTCTTGCAGCATCTGCCGTTGCACCCGCGCGAGCTTGTTGATCACCTCGACCATATGCACCGGGATCCGGATAGTGCGGGCCTGATCGGCCATCGCCCGGGTGATGGCCTGCCGGATCCACCAGGTGGCGTAGGTGGAGAACTTGTAGCCCTTGGTGTAGTCGAACTTCTCGACCGCGCGGATCAGGCCGAGGTTTCCTTCCTGGATCAGGTCGAGAAAGAGCATCCCTCGGCCGGTGTAGCGCTTGGCCAGGCTGACCACCAGCCGCAGGTTCGCCTCGAGGAGGTGGTTCTTGGCCCGCCGACCGTCCTCGGCAATCCAATCCAACTCGTCGAGGGCCTTGGCGCTGAGCTTGCCCCCCTTGGCCAACTTCTCCTCGGAGAACAGGCCGGCCTCGATGCGCTTGGCCAGCTCGACCTCCATCTCGGCGTTGAGCAGCGGGACCTTGCCGATCTGCTTCAGGTAGTCCTTGACCGGGTCCGCGGTGGCGCCGGCCACCATGACCTGCTGTTCGGGTTCGTCGGTCTCGTCGGCGGCCGAGACCACGAATGCCTGCTGCTCGTCGTCGGCGATCGTCGGATCAGCCTTCACGTCGGCCTCGAACTGCTCGTCGGTCAGGTCGGGCAGCACCTTGGCACCGTTGACGGGCTGGCCCTCGGCGGCCCCCTCTGCCGGAGCGTCGATCACCGCGATCGCCGCGCCGGCCTCGGCCGCCTTGGCTGGGGTACGGCGCCGGGGCGGGCTCTTGCTGACCGGAGCTTCGGGATCGACCCGCGTGCTGGATACCCGGCGGTTCGAGGGGGCAGCGGCAGCGGTCGAACCGTTCGCGGTCGATCCGGTGGCCGGTGTGGCGGAGACCTTGGCTGGAGCCGCCTTGGCGGTGGCGGCCTTGCGCGCGTTCGAGGACACGAACACCTCTCGTCGAATGAAGGTGGGCGCGGCACGTCCCGGTGTCGTCAAGTGCCGCTGTTCGTCATTGTGCCACGCTGCTGGTCGGATCGCCCAAACCCGCACCCGGCTAGCGGACGGCCCTGGCCGCCGCCTTCTGTTGCTTCTTGAAGTCCCGCACTCGTTGCAACGAGACGGGGTCGGTGACATCGGCAACCGAGCGGTATCCCGCCTCGGCGTACGCGCCGGCGGCGAGTTCCCAGCCCTCGGGCCGGACCCCGAGTTGTTTGGCCAGCAATGCCACGAAGATCCGCGCCTTCTGCTTCCCGAACCCCGGCAATTCCTCGATCCGGGCCAGCAACTCCGTGCCCGAGGACGCGTCCGTCCAGATCAAGCCGGCATCTCCGCCGTACTTCTCCTCCACCAGCCCGGCCAGCGCCTGGATTCGACCCGCCATCGAGCCGGGGAAGCGGTGCACGGCGGGCGGGCGAGCGCAGATCGCCGCGAACTCCTCGGCGTCTATCGCGGCCAGTCGCGCCGGCTCAACGGTGCCCAGACGATCCAGCAGCTTCGCGGGTCCGCGAAAGGCCTGCTCCATCGGATACTGCTGGTCCAACAGCATTCCGACCAGGAGCGCGAATGGGTCCTCGGTCAGGACGTGGTCAGCTCTGTCGTCGCCGGTGATCCGAACAGCCATGCTCCGCATCGTCCCACACCGCGGCGGCACCAGGCCCCTGTGGAGGACGGGTTTCCTCACCTCTCCGGCTGCACCACGCTGTCCGATGTGCCGGTCGTGGACGAAACGTGCGTGGGCCACTGGGATCGCGCTCTTCGCGAGGAGGTGCTGCTCCTTCGCGAGTCGCATCGCCGTCGGGTGTTCGCACCGGCTCTGTGCGTCGGGCGGCTGGCCGCCCACCGAGTCCGGCTCGAAATCGATGCCCCGACCGACGCGGCGATGCGGGCGGACGGTGTCGGCGCGCTGATCGACCGGTGGGCAACCGAGCAAAGCAGCGCGGACGGCGTCGGCGCGCTGATTGACCGGTGGGCAACCGAGCGTGGAACCCGGGCGACGCCGCAGGTCTGGGTCACCAGACCCGGGCCGGCGGGCGTAGCCGGTGACCTCGACGTGGACTGGCTGGCATCGGCTCGCTCGGCGACCGCCGAGTTGCGACTCGACCTGACCTTCCTCGTGGTGACCCGCGACGGCTGGTTCGACCCCCGGTCGGGGTTCTGCCGCCAGTGGCGGCGCCTCCGTCGTCACCGGCCGGCCTGACCGATCACCGCCAGGCATGCACCGGCTCGTTGGTGTGCATATTCGCCCGGTACTCCATCAGGACCGCGCGCAGGGCGTCGTAGCGGTCCTCGGTGTCCCGGGCCGCCATCTTCGACACGAACCACTCGGCGCCGTTGACCTGCCGGAGGCACCGCTGCTCGATCACTCCGAGCAGGCGTTCTCGCTCCTCGGTGCCGACCCCCCAGGCCGCCAGGCCCTCATGAGCCCGGGGCAGAAGCCGCCGCAGCACCACCTCGGTCGCCGGAACCTCGCCCAGGCCGGGCCAGTACACCCGGGCGTGGATGCCGTGCTGCGCGGCACCGTGGAAGTTCTCCTCGGCCGCGCTGAACGACATCTGCGACCAGACCGGACGCTCGTCGCTCGCCAGCGCCCGGGTCAAGCCGAAATAGAAGGCGGCGTTCGCCATCATGTCGACCACCGTGGGACCGGCGGCAAGCGTGCGATTCTCGACCCGCAGATGGGGTACTCCGGACGCGATGTCGTAGATCGGGCGATTCCAGCGATAGACGGTGCCGTTGTGCAACCGGAGTTCGTGCAGCGCCGGCACATCACCGCGATCGAGGACGCCGGCCGGATCTTCCTCGTGGGTGATCGGCAACAGGGCCGGGAAGTACCGCACATTCTCCTCGAACAGGTCGAACACGGAGTTGATCCATCGCTCGCCGAACCAGACTCGCGGCCGCACGCCCTGCGCCTTGAGTTCCTCGCTGCGCGTATCGGTGGCCTGCTCGAACAACGGGATCCGGGTCTCGCGCCAGAGCTTCTTGCCGAGCAGGTACGGCGAGTTGGCACCGAGTGCCACCTGGATCCCGGCCACGCACTGCGACGCGTTCCAGTAGTCGGCGAATTGTTCCGGGGAGGTCTGGACGTGGAACTGCGTGCTCGTGCAGGCCGCCTCCGGGACGATCGACTCCGAGGTGGTGTCCAGGAACTCCTCGCCGTGGATGGAGATCACCAGGTCCTCGCCGCGGGCGGTCAGGATCTGCTCCCCGAGCAGGGCGTACCTGGGGTTGGCGCTGATCGCGCTGGGCGCGACGTGCCCGGCCGCCAGCGTCGGCAGGATGCCGATCATCACCAGGTGGGCACCCACCTTGGCCGATTGCTCCTCGGCGTTGTTCAAGCTGGCTCGTAAGCTGGTCTCGAACGCGGTCAAGCCGCCCGCTCGCAGACGCTGTGGCGCGGCGTTGACCTCGATGTTGAACTGTCCCAACTCGGTCTGGAAGTCCGGATCGGCGATGGCGGCGAGCACCTCCGCGTTCTTCAGTGCCGGATCGCCGTCGGAGTCGACCAGATTGAGCTCCACCTCGAGACCGGTCATCGGGTCGTCGGTGTCGAAGCGGTCCTCGCCGAGCATCCGCGCGAAGACATCCAGGCAAGCCCGGACCTTCTCCCGGTGACGAGTCCGATCGGCTCGGCTGAACTCCTGCGCGTCGACGTCGGCACCCATGGTGAAATCCTAATGCTCCCGGCGGGCCCGCCCGGTGGCTCGCGCCACGACTACGACGTTCGCTCGCGCACCAGGCGGGCCAGTCTCTCGTGCCCGTCGTCGATGGCCGCGAGCACCAGTGCCGCCACGGACTCCGCGTCGTACTCCTCGTGGAAGTCCGGGTCGATCGCGAGCTCCAGGACCCGTCCCGAGCCCTGGATGAGAGCGGTCACCAGGCCGCCGCCCGCCTCCCCCACCGCCGCCAGCTCGTCGAGTTCACGGCACACGTCGTCGACCGAGGAGAGCTGACGTTCGATCGCGCGCTGCACCTCCTGCAGATCCCCCGGCACCGGACTGACTGAATGGTCCACCACGACTACGGCTTCTTCTCCGGCATCGGCACGGGCTCACCCGGGCTCCACGTGACAGGTGGATCCGTGGGCGGGTCGTCATCGAAGACAACGGTGATCTTGCCCTCGGTGGTCCCGTCTTCGAGCACCGTCGTGACGCCGGCCTCGATCGACGGGTTGCCGTCCACCTTCACGCTGCCACCGACGGTCGTGGTGTCGGAAAAGTCCGCGGTGCCGGTGAGCGTCACGTCGTCGGCCGGCTTGAGATACCCCCCGACCCGCACGGTCTCCTTCGGATCCGTGCCGTCCTCGGCCGTGCCGTAGTAGTGCTGGACCCCGACACCGGCCGCGGAGTCGCCGTAGCCGATGCCGGCGCCGGCGCCGTAGACCGGGTCTCCGGTCGTCGAGCCTTCGACGTTGCCGGTGCCGACCCAACCGAGGTTCGGCGCGATCCCGACGGATCCGAGCGCCTTGGCCCCAGCCTTGCCGCTCGGGTCGGTGTCCTCCCGCACCTCGCCGGACGCCGCGGCATCGAAGTTCACCAGTGAGGTCCCGCCCGGAACGGTCCCCTTGAGGCCGACCTCACCCCGAAGCCCGACCGAGCCGCCGTCCTGCTGGGTGACTCCGCCCTGGCCGGACGCCGTCACGCTGGCTCCGGTCGTCGGATCGGAGTACACGGGGACGGTGTGCCTCGCGGCGACTCCCTGCTCGCCGGTCTGGCTGCCGGTGCCGTCCGCTCCAGCCGTCACCGTGCGGCCGGAGAAGACGTCCACGGCGCCGGTGCCGGCATCGCCGTCCCACGAGTACACCGGCACCGTCACCTTGTCGTCCACAGTCAGCGACGACCCCTGCGAGCCGGTCGAGACGGTCGACTTGGTCTTCCGTTGGTAGGCCGGTTTGCGACTCTCGGCAGGCATGACGAGTTCCTCGGTGGCGGCCGCCAACCCCTGACGCAGCCGGCGGGTCAGGTCGTTCAACCGGGAGTCCGCGGCCCGGATGACGTCCGCGGCCGCCTGACGGTAGGCGGGCAACGCACGTCTCTGCTGGGTCCAGGTCAGGCGGTTGAAGGCCCTGGTGATGTTCGCCGCGTTGGCGTCGTACCACTTCGTGACGCCCGTGGTCTCGGCTCGTGCCTGCCTGATGGCCTCCGCGGCATGCCCGAGGGCGGTCGCGTCGCGGGCCAGGTGCGCCATCACGACCCGGCCGGCCCGGACCCGTCGCTCGTGCGCGACGAGGTAGGCATCCGCGGTCGCGCCGCGCAGGCCGTACCGCGCGAACTGCGTCCTCGTCGCACCCAGATCGAGATCGTGCCTTGCCAGGACACCGGCGGCTTTCCGCAGCCTCGCCGCGCCGCCCTCCAGCGTGCCCGGATTGCCGGCTCCGGCGAGCCGCGCCCTCTCCGCCAACACGCGCTGATAGGCCACGAACCCGAGAATGTCAGGCATCCGTACCGCGTCTCATCCCGCGCTCCCGTAGACGGCGGACGCCGCGGACGCCGCCTGCTCGGCGGACTTGCCGACCCCGACGAACCCGGTCGCGCACGCCTCGTCTGCCGCGTCGAAACCCGTCGCCACGTGCCCCAATGCCTCACCATCCCGGGCCGTCAGATCCGCCAACTCCCCGAGCCCCAGGTCGTGGGCGGCCTGGCAGGAGACCCATTGGCTGAGGAACCCCTGCGCCTCCGGCAGGTCGCCGACCGCCGCCGCGGTGAGGCGAACGGCCGTGGTCTCCTGTCGAGCGAGGGTGATGTCGTCGCGATTCTGGCCGCACTCCTCGGCCAGCATCCGGAGCAGACCGGTGTTCATGCACACGTCGCGCTCGGTCATCGAGGGTCCTTTGGCTGGAAGTCCGGAGTCACCAGCATGAGAGCCGCCGCGACCGCCGGGGTAGGTCACAATTCCCACGGCCGGCTCGGCACGAGTGCCGAGCCGGCTCCCTATCATGGGGAATCGTGACGACCGACCCGGCAGTGACCTGAACCAGGCGACGATGCGCCCGCGTTCTTCGGTCCTGCACCTCGACCTCGATGCCTTCTTCGCTTCGGTGGAACAGCGCGACAAACCGTCGCTGCGCGGCAGGCCCGTGATCGTCGGGGGTACCGGCGCGCGCGGAGTGGTGGCCACCGCGTCCTACGAAGCTCGGGCCTACGGCGTGGGGTCGGCGATGTCGACCCGGGAGGCCCGGTCTCGCTGTCCGCAGGCCGCCTTCCTGTCGGGCCGGCACCAGGTCTACCGGGCGACCAGTGAGCGAGTCATGGAGGTGTTGCGCTCGGTCTCCCCCGTGGTCGAGCCGCTCTCCTTGGACGAGGCCTTCGTGGATCTGGAGGCCTCCGCGCTGTCCGGCTTCGACACCGACTCGCTCCGAAGCCTCGCCGAGGACATCAGGGCCCGGGTCGCCGACGCCAGCGGGGGCATCACCGCGTCCATCGGGATCGGCTCGTCGAAGTTCATCGCCAAGGTCGCGAGCGAACTCCGGAAGCCCGACGGCCTGACGATCGTCGAAGCCGGCGGCGAGCAGGACTTGTTGCGACCGATGCCGGTGACGACCATTCCCGGAGTAGGCCCCGCGACCGCGGATCGCCTCCGCAGGTTCGGGGTGCACACCATCGCCGAACTCGAGGCGATGGCCGAGCACGACCTGATCGACCTGGTCGGCAAGGCGCATGGGCACAACCTGTACCAGCTCGCCCGGGGCATCGACCTGCGTGCGGTGAGTCCCGAACGCGAGACCAAGTCCATCAGCGTCGAAGGCACCTACGACACCGACATCACCGATCGGTCGTTGCTGGAGGGCCTGCTCACCCGCCAGGCCCGCGAGGTCACGGCGCGGCTGCGCACGCACGGGCTGTCCGGCCGCACGATCAGCATCAAGGTTCGGATGCACGACTTCACCACGATGAACCGATCGGCCACGCTGCCGGAACCCACCGACCGGCCCGAGACCGTCACCCGACTCGCATGTTCGCTGCTCGCGGCCCTCGACACCTCCGCCGGGGTACGGCTGTTGGGGGTCGGTGTGTCCGGACTCACCGACTGGGTCCAGGAGGACCTGTTCGGCGAGGTGGCGATCGAGCCGGACCAGTCGTCACCGCCGGCCTTACCGACCGGCCGGGAGCCCGCGATCCGATTCGCGCCCGGCCAGGACGTGGTCCACGACGAGTTCGGGCCCGGGTGGGTATGGGGATCGGGGAAGGGCGTCGTCACCGTACGGTTCGAGACCGCGACGAGTGGACCGGGACCGGTGCGTTCGCTGCGGGTCGACGACCCCGACCTCACGGTAAAATAGGTGAAGGGCTCTTGATGGTATGAGCATCAAGAGCCCTTCGGGTTCGGCCGGTGTGTGACGCCCGGCCGGTCAGTCAGACCGTCCGATCCCATCGTCCCCGCCACCGGGACAACGCGTCGAGTTTCCTCGGCGGGTGGACCATCTTTTCTGTCTGACCTCCGCTCCTCCGAAGAGGTTCGGTAGGAACAGTTCTACGCTCCCCGACAGGGCTGCGCAACCCCTATCCACGAACTGATGGCAAAGATTTCCGGTTTCCGGCGTGTCCTCCACAGGCTCTGCGGCAGCGTCCACAAATGCAACCGTTTTCTCCACAGAAGCTGCCGGTGGCTGTGGACAGCTGAGCGGTCGATCAGAGCCCGCGCAGGGTCCAGCCGGCGCCCTCCATGGCCCGGCGCACACCGGCCGCATGCGCCACCGCCCCCGGTGTGTCACCGTGCACGCAGACCGAATCCACTCCGGTCGCCAACCTCAGCGCCCGGGCCGCGATCTCGCCGGTGTCGGCGATGACGGCGCCCGGCACGTCCCTCGAGACCAGTCTTCCGGAGGCGTCGTAGGCGCGATCCGGAAATCCTTCGGTGTACGCCCGGCGACCCATGGACTCGGCGCTGCGCACGATGACGGAGCCTGGGAAGCCGAGGACCGGCAAGGCGTCCGAGCCGGCCAACACCGCGAATGCCTGGTCCTCGTCCGCGATCACCCGGTGGTAGAGCGCGCCGTGAGGCTTCAGATAGCGCACCCGCGTCCCCTCGGCGGCGGCGATGGCACGAAGCGTTCCTACCTGGTCGGCTACCTGCTCGGTGAGGATGTCCGGCGCTACCTCGACCCGAACGCGTCCGAAGTTCGCGCGGTCCGCGTAGGACACCTGCGCGCCGACGCTCACCCCTCTCGTCACGGCCTCGGCACACGCCGCGCGCATGATCGCCTGATTCCCGGCGTGATAGCCGCAGGCGACATTGGCGCTGCTGACCACGGCCAGCAGGCCGCTGTCATCGGTGATCTCCTCCCCCAGGTCCGCGTTCAGGTCGACCAACCGGCGACCACCGCTGCCGCCGACCGGCATGCCCGCATCGATCCTCACGCCCCTGACGCTATCGTCGCCGCCATGGAAGCCCCGAAGGCCGCACGCAAGCCGATCGAACAGACCCACCACGGACGCAGCCGGGTCGACGAGTACGACTGGCTGAGGGCCAAGGACGATCCGGACGTCGTGGCCTACCTCGAGGCCGAGAATGCCTACACCGACGCGCGCACCGCGCACCTGGCCCCACTCCGCGAGGTGCTCTTCGAGGAGATCCGATCGCGTACGTTGGAGACCGACCTCTCGGTGCCCGTGCGGAGCCGGGGCCATTGGTACTACGGTCGCTCGTTCGCCGGCCGCGAGTACGGTGCTTCCTGTCGGGTGCCGGTGACCGGAGCGGACGACTGGAATCCACCGCGGCCGGACCAGGACTGCGACCCGGATCAACCCGCGCTCGCCGGCGAGCAGGTTCTGCTCGACTTCAACGAACTGGCGGACGGTCACGATTTCTTCTCGGTAGGCGGATCCGCGGTGAGCCCGGTGGGCGACCTGCTGGCCTATGCCGTCGATGTCGTCGGCGACGAGCGCTACACGATCCGGGTCAAGGATCTCGGCGGCGACCGACTGCTCCCGGACGAGATCAGCGACGTGCGCGGATCTGTGGTGTGGGCGCCGGACGGCGCGTCGTTCTACTACCTGACAGTCGACGATGCCTGGCGGCCGGACACCATCCGGCGCCACGTCCTGGGCGAGTCCCAAGATGCCGACGAGGTGATCTTCCACGAACCGGATCCACGTTTCTGGGTCGGGTGCGGGCGGAGCCGCGACGACCGCTTCATCGTGATCGCCGCCGCATCCAAGACGACCTCGGAGTTCCATCTGTACGACGCCGAGCGGCCGTCGGCCGGCCTCTGGCGATTCGCCGAACGCGTCGAGGGACTCGACTACAGCGTGGAACCCGCGGTGATCGGTGGAACCGCCCGGCTCCTCGTCCTGCACAATCGCTCCGGCGTCAACTTCGAGCTCTCGATGGCTCCGGCGGCGCCGACGTCGCCGGAAGACTGGGTCCCGGTGATCCCACACGACCCACAGGTCCGGCTCGAGAGCGTGGACGCGTTCTCCTCGCATCTGGTGGTCGATCAGCGCAGCGGAGGTCTGACCCAGATCCGGATCCTGCCCCTCGATCACGCCGGTGTCGCCGACGACTTCCTGATCGATTTCGGCGCGGAGATCTACGCGGTCGGCAGCGGTTCGAATCCGGAGTTCGAACAACCCACCGTTCGGCTCGGCTACACCTCACTGGCGACCCCGGCCTCGATCTACGACTATCACGTGCGCACCGGAGAACGTGTCTTGCGTTACCGGAAGCCGGTGCTGGGCGACTTCGACCCGGAGCAGTATCACGAGCAACGCCTGTGGGCGACGGCCGCGGATGGTGAGCGGATCCCCCTTTCGCTGATCGCCAGGAAGCAGGACGTCGGGGTCGGACCGGTGCCGCTTCTGCTCTACGGATACGGGTCGTACGAGGCGTCGATCGAGCCCGAGTTCTCCGTTCCGAGGCTCTCGCTGCTCGACCGTGGCGCGGCCTTCGCGATCGCTCACGTGCGCGGCGGGGGTGAGATGGGCCGGCGGTGGTACGACGACGGGAAGCTCGACCGGAAGCACCACACCTTCGACGACTTCGTCGCCTGTGCCCGGCACCTGATCTCCGAAGGCTGGACCACCGCCGACCGACTCGTGGCCGAGGGGGGCAGCGCCGGCGGACTGCTGATGGGCGCGATCGCCAATCAGGCTCCCGAGGAGTTCGCCGGGATCGTGGCCGCGGTTCCCTTCGTCGATCCGCTGACGACCATGCTGGACGCGACGCTCCCGCTCACGGTGACCGAGTACGACGAATGGGGCGATCCGGCGACGGACCCGGCGGCATACGACACGATCCGGGCCTACGCGCCCTACGACAACGTCGCCGCGGTCGACTACCCCGCGATCCTCGCCGAAACCTCGCTCAACGACACCAGGGTGCTTTACGTGGAGCCCGCGAAGTGGATCGCGCGGCTGCGCGCGGTGGCCACCGGGCGTCAGGACTTCCTGCTCAAGACCGAGATGGCGGCCGGTCACGGCGGAGTCACCGGACGCTATCGGTCGTGGCACGAGAGAGCATTCACCCTGGCCTGGATCCTGGACCGAATGGGCCTCGGGTGACGAACCGGCCCTGAGAAGTCCCTGAGATTCGCCGATCGCCGCAACTCGAGGGCCTCGCCGCACGTCTGATGTGTGAGAGCGCAATTCAGCGGCAATGACACGGCGAATTCGCGGGAATCCCGAACGACCCGCGATCGTTGAGGAAGGCGTAGGGCGATGACCGCTATAGCTGTAAGTCAGGTAGCGGCCGGTCCTGCGAAGGAGGCAGACATGAGCACCACCACGGCGCCCGCGACCCGCCCGGCCACCAGGGCCGCACGGCGGGCCAAGGGGCGCGAAACCGGGGGACGGGACATCGAGGGCCGTGACAGCGTGGGCCTCTACCTGGACGAGATCGCCCGCAATCCGCTGCTCGACGCCGAGTCCGAGGTCCAGCTAGCGAAGGCGATCGAGGCCGGGCTGATGGCGCAGGCGCTGCTCGACCAGGGCCGAGTCGGCCGACGTAAGGGCGGCGCGCCCGGGAGCGCGACCCGCGAGGAGTTGGAATGGCTGGCCAGCGAAGGCCAGCGCGCTATCGACGAGTTCATCACCGCCAACCTCCGACTGGTGGTCTCGATCGCACGGAAGTACGGTCGCTCCCAGATGCCCATGCTGGACCTGATCCAGGAAGGCAACACCGGGCTGATCCGTGCTGTGGAGAAGTTCGACTACACCAAGGGCTACAAGTTCTCGACATACGCCACCTGGTGGGTACGCCAGGCCATCACTCGCGGCATCGCCCAGCAGGCGCGGGTGGTGCGGCTGCCGGTGCACGTGGTCGAGGAACTCAACCAGGTGGGCGGCGCGCGCCGGACGCTTGAGCGCCAGCTCGGCCGGGAACCCGATCCGGAGGAGATCGCCGAGGAACTGGGCATCGGCGTGGACCGCGTGCTGGACCTGCTGGCGTGGGGCCGCGAACACATCAGCCTGGACACGCCGCTGGACGACGAGGGGGACACCTCGCTGGGCGACCTGATGGCCCAACAGACCACCCCGGGCCCCGATCTCAACGTGCTCGACGTCGAGTCCCGGGAGCGGTTGTCGGCACTGGTGGACCGGCTCGACGAACGCGCCGCCGACATCATCCGCTCCCGTTACGGACTGACCGACGGCCGCCAGCACAAACTGGCGGACATCGGGGCGCGGCACGGCATCTCGGCCGAGCGGGTGAGGCAACTCGAGCGGGAGGCGCTGGGCAAGCTGCGCCGGTTCGCCGATCCCGACCTGGCCGCCTAGCGGCCCACCTGCCTCAGTCCCTCGAAGACCATCGTCGCCTGCCGGCGGAGGTCGTCGAGTGTGCCGGTGTTGTCGACGACCCAGGTGGCCTGCGCGAGGCGGCTCTCTCGGCTGGCCTGACTCCGGATCCGGGACCACGCTTCACGCTCGGACAGCCCACGACGGTTGACCAGTCGCTCGAGTTGGACATCGACCGGGACATCCACCACCACGATCGCGTCGAACTGCGCGGCCTGCGCGGTCTCGACGAGCAGCGGAATCTCGTGGACGACGACAACTCCGGCCTCGGCGGAGGCCGCGACCTCGTCCGCGCGAGCGCGCACCCGGGGATGCACGATCGCTTCGAGGTCGGCCCGAGCTTCGGGGTCGGAGAACACGATCTCGCCGAGCTTCTTCCGATCCAATGCCCCGTCCTCGCCGAGAACCGCCGGACCGAACCGGCTCACCACGTCCGCCAGTCCCCCGGTGCCGACGGCGACGACCTCACGCGCGAGCAGGTCGGCGTCGATGACCTGAGCGCCGAGGTCGCGCAGGAGCACGGCAACCGTGCTCTTGCCCGCGGCGACGCCTCCGGTGAGACCCAGCCTGGGCCTGGCGAAGGATCGGTCAGTTGCCTCCGGTGAGCTTGTCACGCAGCGCCTGCAGGGCCTCGTCCGACGCTAGCGATCCGGCCGAATCGGCGTCGCCGTCGGTTCCGTTCGCGGACGAGTAGGAGGTGCCCTCCCCCGCCTCCGCCTCGGCTTGATTGGCCTCGGCCTGCTGCTTGACGTGCGCTTCCCAGCGAGCATGCGCCTTGGCGTACTGCTCTTCCCACGTCGCCCGCTGCTCCTCGAATCCCTCCAGCCACTCTCCGGTGTCCGGGTCGAAGCCCTCGGGGTAGATGTAGTTCCCGTCGCCGTCGTAGGTGGCCGCCATGCCATAGAGCGTCGGATCGAACTCCTCGACATCCGCCGCGGTCGCGGTCTCGTTCGCCTGCTTGAGCGACAGCGAGATCCGACGGCGCTCCAGGTCGATGTCGATGATCTTGACCATCACGTCATCGTTGACCTGGACGACCTGCTCCGGGATCTCCACATGGCGCTCGGCGAGCTCGGAGATGTGCACCAGGCCCTCGATGCCCTCCTCCACCCGGACGAACGAGCCGAACGGGACGAGTTTGGTGACCTTGCCGGGGACGATCTGACCGATCTGGTGAGTGCGGGCGAAGTGCTGCCACGGATCCTCCTGCGTCGCCTTCAGCGACAGGGAGACGCGTTCGCGATCCATCTCGACCAGGAGCACCTCCACGGTGACCTCGTCGCCCACCGCGACCACTTCGCTGGGATGGTCGATGTGCTTCCACGACAGCTCCGAGACGTGCACCAGTCCGTCCACTCCGCCCAGGTCGACGAAGGCCCCGAAGTTCACGATCGAGGACACCACGCCCTTGCGGATCTGGCCCTTCTGGAGCTGGGTGAGGAACCCGTGACGAACCTCCGACTGGGTCTGTTCCAGCCAGGCCCGCCGGGACAGCACGACGTTGTTGCGGTTCTTGTCCAGCTCGATGATCTTGGCCTCGAGGGTCTGACCGACGTAGGGCTGCAGGTCGCGCACGCGGCGCATCTCCACCAAGGAAGCCGGCAGGAAGCCGCGCAGGCCGATGTCGATGATCAGCCCGCCCTTGACGACCTCGATCACGGTACCTTCGACCACGCCGTCCTCGTCCTTGACCTGCTCGATCGTGCCCCAGGCGCGTTCGTACTGCGCGCGCTTCTTCGACAGGATCAGTCGGCCTTCCTTGTCCTCCTTCTGCAGGACCAGGGCTTCGACCTTGTCGCCGACGTTCACGACCTCGTTGGGGTCGACATCGTGCTTGATGGAGAGTTCGCGCGAGGGGATGACGCCCTCGGTCTTGTAGCCGATGTCGAGCAGGACCTCGTCCCGGTCGACCTTGACGATGACGCCCTCGACGATGTCGCCATCGTTGAAGTACTTGATGGTCTCGTCGATAGCGGCGAGGAAGTCCTCCGCTGAACCGATGTCGTTGAGCGCTACCTGGGGCGCGTCGTAGTCAGGGAGGATCGTGGTGCTGGTCATAAGGGACGGAATTCCTTGGGTGGATGAAGTCGTGCGGACACGCCAGAAGCCCTTCTGCACTACCAACGAAAGACGCATCAGGACATCGGGCGAGAGGTCCGCCCGACACACCGCAACGAAAGATGTGATAGCGCGCGTTGGCTCGCTCGGTCCGGAACCTACGCGAACTAGCTGGCGCACCGATCAGGATACGCGGCGGCCGCCCTCCGGGTCCAACCGGCGACGAACCCGCGTTCGCCGCTCCCGATCCGGCCGTTCATGCCGGGCTTCGGCGCGCCTGCCTCACGGTAGCGGATATGGTCGCGATGTGCCGGAGCCCCAGATCACCACCACATCTCGTCCGGCCCCTCCTCCGGGGCCGCAGGCCGCCGTCCGGGCCGAACGACGGCCGATCGGCGAGTCCGCGTCGCGAAGCGCCATCGCGGCCGACTGGGATCGGTACGCCGACGAGTACCAGGCGAGCCACGGCGCCTTCCTCGGCGACGCAGGATTCCTCTGGGGGCCCGAAGGGTGCACCGAACGCGCCCTCGGCGTCCTCGGCGACGTGGCAGACACCGATGTCCTCGAAGTCGGGTCCGGTGCCGGCCAATGTGCCCGGTGGGTGTTGGCCGCCGGCGGCCGGCCGGTCGGGATCGACGTGTCGGCCCGCCAGCTCCAGCACTCCCGCCGGCTCGACAAGGACACCGGACTCGCCGTTCCGGTGATCCGGGCGACGGCCACTCATCTGCCATTCGCCGACCACAGCTTCGACATCGTCTTCTCGTCCTTCGGCGCTCTACAGTTCGTGCACGACATCGATCGTGCCATCGGTGAGACCGCGCGGGTCCTGCGCTCAGGAGGGCGCTTCGCCTTCTCGATCACCCACCCCTGCCGATGGAGCTTCCCCGACGACCCCGGCCCCGACGGCCTGACCGCCAGCCAGTCCTACTGGGACCGGACGCCGTACGTCGAGATCTCGGAAGAGACCGGCGAGGTGAACTACGTCGAACATCACCGGACGCTCGGCGACTGGGTGCGCCTGCTGACGGTTCACGGCTTCGCCCTGCGCGACCTGGTCGAACCCGAATGGCCGGCCGATCACGACCGAGTGTGGGGCGGGTGGTCACGCACCCGCGGGCTGCTCGTCCCGGGGACGGCGATCTTCGCGGCCGACCGCGCGGGATCGGGGACGGCAGACCATGGGTGAGGCTCGCGACTCCGGTGCGGTGATGAGGTCCGGCTCACTGGTCGCCGCCGGCATGATGGCCATGAACGTCATGGTCTACGCGTTCACGCTGATCAGCTCGCACTCGCTGCCCCGCGCGGACTTCGGCGGCCTCGGAGCGATCCTCGCCGTGCTCATCGTGGTGAGCGTAGGTGCGCTGGCATTGCAGGCGACCGGCGCCAGGACGATAGCGACCGCGCCGACCGACCGGCGCCTCGCGACCGCCCTGGACATCCTCGCCAGTACCCGACTCCTCGCCGTCGCGCTGGGAGCGATACTCCTCGCCGCCACTCCGATCCTGCGGTCGCTCCTGCACGTGCCCTGGCTGGCCGCGGTGATGGTACCGGCGGCAGTCGTTCCGCTGACCCTGCTCGGCGGCTACGCCGGGGTACTCCAGGGTCTCCGGTCCTGGCCCGGCCTCACCGGGGTATTCCTCGGCCTCGGCGCCGGCCGCCTGTTCTGCGGAGGACTGGCGATCTGGATCGATCGGTCACTGGAAGCGGCGGTCGTGGGACTGACAGTGGGCGCCTATCTGCCGGCGGTGATCGGCTGGCTCGGATGCCGGCGGTTGCTCTCGCCGGGCCAGCGATCCGCGGCCAACTCGGGCACGCGCATGCTGGCCGAGATCTGGCACAACGGGCACACTCTGCTGGCCTTCTTCGCGTTGACCAACCTGGATGTCCTGCTCGCGCGCAATCTGCTCTCCGACGACGCCTCGGGAAGCTATGCGGCCGGCGCGATCCTCACCAAGAGCTGCCTGTTCCTTCCGCAGTTCGTCATCATCATCGCGTTTCCCGACATGGCGGAGGACCAAGCCCGCGACGACCGCAGCAGAGCGTGGCTGGCACCACTCGGGCTCGTGGCCGCTATCGGCGCCAGCGTCACTCTCGGCACGGTCGTACTGCGCGATCTGGCCGTGAGCTTCGTGGGTGGCGCCAAGTACTCCGAACTCACCGGCTACCTCTGGCTGTTCGCCGTCCAAGGCACCGCCTTCGCTCTGCTGCAGATGGTCGTGTACCGACAGATCGCCCGACGCGCAGTCGTGGCGCCCTACCTATGGATCGGGTCGGCGGGATTGATCGCGCTGGCCTGGTTACTTACTCGCATCACCGAGAACGTCGACCAACGGATGCTGGTGCTCTCGGTGATCGCGGTCTCCGCGTTGGCTGCGGTCCCGGTATTCCGGGCGCGGTCGGGCAGCAACGCCGACGCACCGGCCGAGGTCAGTTCCTAGCGAAGCTGGCTGGAAGCATGGAATCCGGCTACGAGGAACTGGCACGCGCCCAGAGCGAACGCGGGGTCCTGGTGCTCCGTCGATCGGGTGGCGGCGCGGAAACCGTGATCGAACTGCGGGCCAACGGCATCTTCGTGATGGACAGCCAGGAGACGTCGACCGAGCGGGCTCTCGCGACGACAGCGCTGGAGCGCAGCGGCCGGCCACGGGACGTGTTGGTCGCCGGACTCGGGCTCGGCTACACCCTGGCGACGGTACTGGCGGACCGGCGGGTGCGCAGGTGCACCGTCGTCGAGATCGAGCCAGCGCTGGTGCGGTGGTTCCGCGACGGCACCGTTCCGCACGGCCCGGCGCTGATGGCCGACGACCGGGTCACCGTGGAGATCACCGACATCGCGGACAGCGTGGCGGCGGCGGCGCCGGCGAGCCGGGACCTCGTCTTACTCGACGTGGACAATGGGCCGGGTTATCTGGTGCACGAGGACAACGCCGGCCTCTACGACCGCCCGTTCCTTCGCGCGCTCCGTCATCTCCTCCGTCCGGGCGGCATCCTGACGGTCTGGTCCGCCGCCGAGGCACCGGCGCTGGAAGCGTCGCTGGCCTCCGTCTTCACCACCGTCGAAACCCAGCGCCTGCCGGTGAGACTTCGCGGCCGAACCGACGAAGCCGACGCCTACTGGCTCTACCTGGCATTCAATGAGGCGGAGGGCTGAGAGCCACGGTGCCGTGGTTGTCGCGCAGGTAGTGGCGACCGTCCGGGGCGGTCCACAGGTAGGATCGCGGTCCGGCGCGTTGGTAGCTCCAATCGCGATGCGTCTTCAGCCGGTGATGCCGTCGGCAGAGCGCCGCCAGGTTGTCGGTGTCCGTCTCGCCGCCGTCGGCGTAGGGGCGGATGTGGTCGATGTCGCACCCCGACGCTTGGCGATTGCAATGCGGAAACACACAGGCCTGGTCGCGTTGGGCGACGAACGCTTGAAGCCGGTCGGGCACCTCGTACTGGTTGACTGCCAGGTGATCGACGAGGTCGATAACCGGGGTGACGCGAATCGCGGTGTCGCCTCGGCCGCACCAGGCGCGGACTCGTTGTTCGAGGACGAGCCGGATGCCGTGGTGGTCGAGACGACACAACGAGTTGTCCCCGCTCAGCGTGTCGGGAGTGATGTGAACGACGAGCTGGACCCGTCGGCGTGGCGAGATCCGGACCAGCGCGTCGGTATCTCCGGCCAGCAGGTCGGCGGCGGCTCGGGGATCGGGGATCGGGGATCGGCGAGGATCCCGACCGCGCGGGAGCGCCGCACGTCGAGATCTTCGGGGTGCGCCGGATCGCCGACGTCGGCGAGTGCGGACGCGATGCGGCTGATAGTCGCGTCGAAATCGAGCACGTCTTTGAGGTCCGCACGAATCTCCATCGATGCCACGCCTTCGTGAGTGATGTCCTCCAGCATCCGCACATGGCGACGCTCCAGAACGGCGATCTCGGCCTGCTCGGTCTCCGCCGGATGCAGCCGGATGTTGGCCTCGTGGACCAGTCGCTCCACGGTGGCCGAGCCGACGCGGTGCGCGATCGGCGCGACGTGCTGATCGGCCATGGCTGTCACATCGTCGGGCTGCGACAGGATCGCCTGGGTGATTCGCCGGGCTCGCCAGGCCTGGAGCTCTCCGGTCACGAGCCGGGCCCAGGTGCGGGGCAGTCGCTCGCGTAGGTGGATCGCGTCGACGATCAGGGCTGTGCCGGCGGCGTCGGAGAGTCCGATCGCGAGCGCGAAGGTCGCGGTGCAGCTCGAGTCGACGCCCGGCAGCATCTGATGGACGAACGCGGTCGCCTCGTCACCGTCGCGGGTCGCGGGATCCTCGACAGACGGATGCAGATCCGCCCACTCGGCCGCCCGGACCACCAGCATCGCCTCCGCCGCGTCGGCGGTCGCTCGCAGGCTGCGGGCGACTCCAACACGCCGGTTGTCGACGCAGACGACCGGGCGACCCGAGGCGTGTCCGAGTGGGTGAGCACCGTTACCTGTTATCGAACATGTGTTCGATAATCAAGAGAGCGACTCACCCGTGTGCCTGTCATCTCGCAGGACATCGATGACGGTTCTGCATCAGGGCGCGGGTCGGTATCGCAGGAGGACTGCCCCCGACCGGAACTCACGGCGGTCCACGAGCTCAAGCCGGATGCGCTCGCGCAGACCGGGCAGGTCTACCGAGTCGGATACTGACGGTGACGAAGTGCTTCTCAGCTCGGGTGGCGCTAGTGAGCGGCCTCATGCCAGCTCCGGCCGAAGCCGATGGACACGTCGAGTGGGACCGCGAGTTCCGCGGCGCCCGCCATCTCCCGGCGGACCAGAGCGTCAAGTTGCTCACGCTCCCCCGGTGCGACATCGAAGACCAGCTCGTCGTGCACCTGCAACAGCATCTTCGACCGAAGGCCGGCGGCCTCCATCGCCCGTGCGGCGTTCAGCATGGCGACCTTGATCAGGTCCGCGGCCGAGCCCTGGATCGGCGCGTTGAGAGCCATCCGCTCGGCCATCTCGCGACGCTGACGGTTGTCGCTGGTCAGGTCGGGAAGGTAGCGACGGCGCCCCATGATGGTCTCGGTGTAGTGCGACTTCCGTGCCTCGTCCACCACGCCGGCGAGATAGTCCCTGATTCCACCGAACGTCTCGAAGTACTCCTCCATCAGCTCCCGGGCCTCGGCCGGGGCGATCTTGAGTTGTTGCCCGAGGCCGTACGCGGAGAGCCCATAGGCCAACCCGTAGTTCATTGCCTTGATCTTGGCGCGCATGGCGGAGGTGACCTCGTCGGCCGGGACCTCGAAGACCCGGGAGGCCGTGATCGAATGGAAGTCCTGTCCGGACCTGAACGCCTCGATCAAGAGCTTGTCCTCGGAGAGATGCGCCATGATCCGCATCTCGATCTGGCTGTAGTCAGCGGTGAGTAGACATTCGAACCCCTCGCCCACCACGAAGGTCTCCCGGATCCGCCGGCCCTCCTCGGTGCGCACCGGGATGTTCTGCAGGTTCGGGTCGGTGCTGGAAAGACGGCCGGTGGCGGCGATGATCTGGTTGAACGTGGTGTGGATCCGACCGTCCTCGGCCACGGTCTTGAGCAGGCCTTCGACGGTCTGCCGGAGCCTGGTCACGTCACGGTGCCGCAGCAGGGCCAGCAGGAACGGGTGCTCGGTCTTGTCGAAGAGCTGCGCCAGGGCGTCGGCGTCAGTGGTGTAACCGGTCTTGGTGCGCTTGGTCTTGGGCATTCCCAGCTCGTCGAACAGCACCACCTGCAACTGCTTGGGAGAGCCCAGGTTGATCTCCTTGCCGATCACGCCGAAGGCGTCGTCCGCCGCCCGGCGGACCTCGCCGGCGAACTCCTGTTCCAACGTCTCCAGGAGGGGCACGTCCACGGCGATCCCGGTCTGCTCCATCTCGACCAACAGGCCGATCAAGGGCAGTTCGATCGTGCTCAACAGTCGCGTGCCCCGATGTTCCTCGACCTGTGTGTCGAGTACGTCGGCCAGGTCCAGCACCGCGCGCGCCTCCAACATCAGCGGAATGCCCGCGTCGGCGTCGCCGGCCGCGTCGAAGCTCAGCTGGTCGGCGTCGTCGGCCTCCTGCTTGAGCTCGCGCTTGAGATATCGGACGGTCAGGTCGGCCAGGTCGTAGGAACGCTGATCAGGACGAACCAGGTAGGCGGCGAGCGCGGTATCACTGACCAGTCCCGCCACCGGCCAGCCCCGAGATGCCAGCGCCAAGATCTGCGGCTTGGCATCGTGCATCACCTTGGTGTGGCGCTCGTCGGCGAACCAGGCCGCCAGGGCCGCCTCGTCGGCCTCGTCGATGCTGTCGGCGTCAACCCGGATCGCGGCGCCGTCTCCGGCCGCCAGGGCCAACGACCACACCTCACCGGCGCCCGCCCTCGACCGGCCGCGAATCGCCACCCCGAGCCGAGCCGGCGTGCCGGCCGACCGGTCTGCCGCCGGGGCCGCATGATCGGCCAGCCAGCCCGCCAGTTCGCCCGTCCGGAGCGTCTCGGGTGTGAACTCGAAACCGTGCTCGATCGCCGACGACTCGTCCTCGGTGATGCCGAAGAACTGCTCCCGCACCCCGGCGAACTCCGCGGTCTCCAGGAGACGCTCGCGCAACACCCGGAACTCGAGCCCGTCGAAGAGCGTATGCACCTCGTTGCGGTCGCACCGGCCGATCTCCAGGTCGGCCGGACGAAGCTCCAGGTCGAGGTCGCGGATCAGCCGGTTGAGCTGCCGATTGCGGATCACCTCGCCCACGTGCGCCCGGAGGCTCTCGCCGGCCTTGCCGGTGATCCGGTCCGCCGCGGCGATCACGTTGTCGAGGCCGTCGTACTGCTCGATCCACTTGGCGGCGGTCTTGGGGCCGACCCCAGGCACTCCGGGCAGATTGTCGGAGTCCTCTCCGACCAGCGCGGCCAGCTCGGAGTAGCGTGCGGGGCTCACGCCGTACTTCGCGGTCACGGCTTCCGGGGTCATCCGGGCCAACTCGGACACCCCGCGCATCGGATAGAGGACGGTGGCACGATCGGTGACCAACTGGAGCGAATCGCGATCGCCGGTGAGAATCAGCACGTCCATGTCCTCGGCCAAGGCTTGCTCGGTCCAGGTGGCGATGATGTCGTCGGCCTCGTAGCCCTCCTTGTGGAGGTGGAGGATGCGCAAGGAGGACAGCACCTCGGCGATCAACGGAAGCTGGCCGGAGAACTCGTCGGGGGTCTTGTTGCGCCGGGCCTTGTAGTCGGCATACTCCGCGAGCCGGAAGGTCTGCCGGGAGAAGTCGAAAGCCACGCCAACGTGGGTGGGCCGCTCGTCACGGAGCACGTTGATCAGCATCGAGGTGAAGCCGTAGACGGCGTTCGTCGGCTGCCCGGTGGTCGTATTGAAGTTCTCCACCGGCAGCGCATAGAACGCCCGATAGGCCAGGGAGTGCCCGTCGAGAAGCAACACTCGCGGATTCTCAGTCGCCGGCACAGGGCGACTCTAGTCGTTACCGCCCCCGGACGGCCCGGCAGGTCGGAGCCCGATTGGGCGCGAGATGATGTCCGTCATGACTACCCGTGAAGTTCCCGACGCGTCCGCCGTGCTGGACAACGGGCTGGGCGCGCTGAACGACAAGCTCGGCATCGAACTGGTCGAGGCCAGCGCCACCCGTCTCGTGGCAACCATGCCCGTCGAGGGCAACACCCAGCCGATGGGTTTGCTCCACGGTGGGGCGTCGATGGTGCTCGCCGAAGCCCTGGGCTCGGTGGGCGCGGCAATGGGCGCCTACCCGGATCGCGTCGCGGTCGGCGTCGACATCAACGGCACTCATCATCGCGCCGTTCGATCGGGCGTGGTCACCGGGATCGCGACCCCGTTGCATCAGGGTCGCAGGATCTCCACCTGGCAGGTCGACATCACCGACTCCGAGGATCGCCGGGTCTGCACCGCGCGGATCACCTGCGCGCTGGTCCCGCGGGGCGACTGAACCGCGACGACGACCCGGACGGCCGCCTGAGTCAACGGCCCGCCCGGCTGCCGCAGTCAGTCCACCGGAGCGGCCACCGACTGTGCCCGGCGCAAAGACCGCCGCGCCGCCAGCACCTGGGTCAACGGCCCGCCCGGCTGCCGCAGTCAGTCCACCGGAGCGGCCACCGACTGTGCCCGACGCAAAGACCGCCGCGCCGCCAGCACCTGGGTCAACGGCCCGCCCGGCTGCCGCAGTCAGTCCACCGGAGCGGCCACCGACTGTGCCCGACGCAAAGACCGCCGCGCCGCCAGCACCTGGGTCAACGGCCGGCCCGGCTGCCGCAACTCGCCGCCACGGAGCCCGCCGAGCTTGGCACGCAGGGTCTGCGTGGACGCCAGCCGCAGGGTTGCCTGAGGTGCGAGCCCGAGGCGGGCCATGAACCGGTTCGCTTCCCGCGAATTGCTCATCGAGGCCGTGCCCACATGGGTGACGCCCTGCTCCTCGGCGAAGGTGGCGGCCGCTTCCATCAGTGCCCGGCCGATGCCACGGCGGCGGAACTCGGGTAGCACCTCCGGCGCGATCACCTGCAGGATCGGCTCGACGTGTAGCGGCGTCAGCGGCATGACTCGCAGCAACACCGCACCCACCACGACGCCCTCGTACTCGGCGACCACCAGACGCTGCCCGGGAAGCTCCTGCACTCCCTCGATGATGGCCACCATGGAGGCCACCGGATCGCGGCCGTCGACCGGACGCACGATCTCGATCCATAGCTCGGCGAGCGCGACGGCATCGGTCAGTACGACGTCACGCAGTATCACGGGTAAGCGGCTCATCGCTTGCCTCCGGGCATGAGAAACCTTGCGAACTCTGTCCACCGGTCTCCCCCCGCCAGCCAGTCTGCGGTGAGCATACGCCATCCGGGATCGGGCGGATAGGGTCGCCGTCGCTATCCGTGATCGCTAGACGACACCGAGATAGGCCTCGCGCACGCTCGGGTCGTCGAGGAGCTCCGCTCCGGTTCCGGACTTGACGATCCGCCCGGTCTCCAGCACGTACGCCCGGTCCGCCCGCGAGAGCGCCTGCTTGGCGTTCTGCTCGACGACGAGGATCGTGGTGCCTTGCTGCGAGATCTCGGTGATCGTGTCGAAGATCTGCTGAATCAGCATCGGCGCCAATCCCATGGAGGGTTCGTCGAGCATCAACAGCTTCGGCCGCGCCATCAGGGCACGGCCGATGGCGAGCATCTGCTGTTCGCCTCCGGACAAGGTCCCCGCCATCTGCTTGCGGCGTTCGCCCATCCGCGGGAAGAGCGTGAACACCCGCTCGAAGTCCTCCTCGATGGCAGCCTTGTCCCGGCGGGTGTAGGCACCCATGTTCAGGTTCTCCGCCACCGTCATCCCCGGGAAGATGCCACGTCCCTCGGGAGCCAGCACCAAGCCCTTGCGCATCCGCTGATCCGCCCGGAGGCGGGTCACGTCCTCGCCGTCGAAGCTGACCCGCCCGGCGGCCAGGCCCCGAATGCCCGACAGGGCTCGCATGGTCGAGGTCTTGCCCGCGCCGTTGGCGCCGATCAAGGCGACTACCTCGCCCTGGTTCACCTCCAGGTCGATGCCGTGCAGGGCTTGGATCTTCCCGTAGTTGAGATCGGCGTTCTCAAGCTGAAGCAGCATCGTCCGGCTCTCCTAGATAGGCGGCGATCACTCGCTCGTCACGGGCTACCTCCGCAGGCGGCCCGTCGGCGATCTTCTGACCGAACTCGAGGACCACGATCCGGTCGGTGACCCCCATCACGAGCTTCATGTCGTGCTCGATCACCAACACGGTATGGCCCAGGCCCCGGATCCGGCGGATCAGATCCATCAGAGCCTCCTTCTCGGCCGGGTTGAATCCCGCGGCGGGTTCGTCCAGGCACAACAACTCGGGCTCGGTGGCCAACGCGCGCGCGATCTCCAGCCTTCGCTGATAGCCATAGGGCAGGTTGCGGGCGAGTTCGTGGGCCCGGTCGGCGATTCCCACGAACCGAAGCAACTCCATCGAGCGGACCCGGCCGGCGCGCTCCTCGAGCGTATGCCGGCTGATCCCGAAGACTCCGGCCAAGCCGGCCCGCCAGCCGCTCCTGGGCAGCTCCTCCGGCTTGGGCCGGACCCGGTAGCCGCGGAACAACGCACCGAGAACGCTGGTCTTGTGCCGGGCATCGCAGCCGACCAGCACGTTCTCCAACGCCGACATCTCGGGGAAGAGCCGGATGTTCTGGAACGTCCTGGCGATGCCCAGCAGGTTGATCTTGTGTGGCTTGGAACCGGCAATCTCCTTGCCCTTGAACCGGATCGCGCCCTCGGTCGGGGTGTAGACACCGGTCATGGCGTTGAACATCGTGGTCTTGCCGGCCCCGTTGGGGCCGATCAGCCCGAGGATCTCGCCGCGCTTGATATCGAAGGTGACATCATCCAGCGCCACCAGGCCACCGAAGCGCAAGGTCACCTGCTCGACCTCGAGCAGCACCTCACCCTCATGGCCGGAACTGGGTGCGGTGATATCGGCCGCGCTCGCCGATACGGTCTGGTCAGACACCGGCCGCCGCCTCCTTCGCCTCATGCTGACGATCCTCAAGTTCGCGCGCCCGTCTTCGGCTCGGCACCAGGCCCTGCGGCCGGAACAGCATGACCATGACCATGGCCAGACCGAACGCGAAAGGCCGCCAGTCCACGAAGTTGCGGAAGCGTTCCGGGAGATAAGTCAGCAGGAAGGCGCCGACCAGCACGCCGACCAGGTTGCCCGAACCGCCGATCACCACCATCGCCACGAACAGGAACGACAGGTTCAACGCGAACCCGGTCGGTTCGACGAACTGCTGCTTGCTACCGAAGAGGAACCCCGCCACCGCGCCCAGCGCGGCTCCGATCGCGAAGGCCCAGAGCTTGAACTTGTACGCCGCCACCCCCATCACGGCTGCCGCGTCCTCGTCCTCGCGGATCGCCAGCCACGCCCTGCCGACCCGGCTGTCCTCGAGACGGCGAGCCAGCCAGATCAGGAGGATCAGCACGGCCAGCGCCAGCCAGTACCAGCGCTCGGCGTCGATCGGGTTGAAGAAGGGCCGGCCGTCCAGCTCCGGGCCGGGCGGCACCGGAACCCGCTGCACACCGGCCGCTCCGCCGGTCACCGGATCGAGGTTCCTGGCCGTGATCCGGATGATCTCACCGAACCCCATGGTGACGATCGCCAGATAGTCGCCTCGGAGCCGGAGGGTCGGCGCGCCGAGCATCACGCCCGAGATCAGCGCGATCGCGATCGCGATCGGGATACACAACGCGAAGGGCACCGCCCACCCCTCGGAGAGATCGAACCGGCGAGCGATGGCCTGGGTCACCGGCGAGGCCGGCGAACCGAAGAGCGCCACGGCGTAGGCGCCGAGGGCGTAGAAGCCGACGTAGCCCAGGTCCAACAGGCCCGCCAGCCCGATCACCACGTTGAGGCCGACCGCGACGATCATGTAGACCACGACCAGGAACAGCACGCTGGCCCAGTCGCTGCCGCCGGCGGACAGGTCGGTGCGGACGTAGGCGAACGGCAGGAGCTCAAGGTTGGGCAGGTAGACGGCGAAGGAGAGCAGGAGGAGCACTGCCGGCAACCGGACCCAGATCGGCGAAGCTGCCCAGCGCTCGCCCAGCTTGAGGCTCCGGTAGGCGTCGAGGATCTGGCTCATGCCCGGGCCTTTCCGAGCGACTCACCGAGCAGGCCCGTGGGGCGGAACATGAGCACCAGCACGAGCACCACGAACGCGGTGACGTCTTGCCAGCTCGAGCTCCAGAGGGCGGATGCGTAGACCTCGATGACGCCCAAGAGGAGGCCACCTACCAACGCCCCACGCAGATTCCCGATACCGCCCAGGACGGCCGCGGTGAAGGCCTTGACACCGGTGGCGAAGCCGATATCGAACTGAGTGATGTCATAGAGGATCGTGAACAACAACGCGGCGACGCCGGCCATGGCGCCGCCGATGATGAACACCAGCATGATCACGCGATCCTGGTTGACTCCCATCAGCGACGCGGTGTCCGGGTCCTGGGCGACCGCGCGTACGCCGCGCCCGAGCCGGCTGCGGTTGACGAAGGTGTCCAGGGCGACCATCATCGCCAGCGCGCCGAAGATCACCAGCAGATTGATATTGGTGAACTCCATGTTCCCGACGGTGAGCAGTACCTTCTTCTCGATCAGTGCCGGGATGTTGGCGACCTGGCGGCCGAACGGCGGCCCGAAGAAGTACCGGAACACCTGACCGAACGTCTCGACCAACACCAGCGAGCAGCCGATGGCCGTGATCAGGAAGATCAGCGGAGGCGCGTTCTTCTTGCGCAGCGGCCGGTAGGCGATGCGTTCGACCGCCAGGGCCGTACCGGCCGAGGCCAGGGTCGCCGCCACCAGCGCCAGCAGGGTCCCGCCGATCACCATGGCGAAGCCGGCGCCGCTGGTTGCTCCGAGCATGGTGTAGACGCCCAGCACCGCCCAGGTACCGACCATGAAGACCTCGGAGTGCGCGAAGTTGATCAACTTCATGACGCCGTACACCATCGTGTAGCCGAGCGCGACCAGCGCATAGATCGACCCGCGGACGATGCCGTCGAGGGTGTGGCCGTCCAGCCCACTGAGCAAGTTGTCGAAATCCAATGGAACCTCCGGGAACTGTGTGTTCGTGGGCCGATCCCAAGATCGATCAAGCCAAGGATAAGGGGCGGCCGAGTCGAACTCGGCCGCCCCTTGAGGTGTGTCTCGCTACTCGTCGATCACGATCAGTCGAGGTTGATCTGATCGCCCGGTGTCAGGACGCCTGCCGTGGTGACGTAGGGCCAGTAGGCAACCTGCTCCAAGGGCACGTCGCCGTTCTCGTCGAACGCCAACTCCTTGCTCAGGCCCTTGCCGCTGTAACCGTCGACGAACTCCTCGACCGCCGCGCGGTCACGCGCGCCGCTGTCGAGGGCCGCCAGGAAGATGCTCATCGCATCGAAACCCTCCGCCGCGTAGGCGCCGGGAGCCTCGCCGAACTCGGCTTCGTAGTCGGCCGAGAAGGTGCTGGCCGGGTCGATCGGCGAGCACGGGCACATCACGACACTGCCTTCGGCGGCCTCGCCGGCGGTCTTGCCCCAGTCGGCTCCGTACAGCCCGTCGCCGCCGATGAAGGTCGCCTCGATGCCGGCTTCCCGAATCTGCTTGAGCAGCGGCGCGGCCTCGGCGATGTAGCCACCGTAGAAGATCGCGTCCGGCTGCTTGGACTTGATCTTGGCCACCGTCGGGGCGAAGTCGGTCTGCTTGACCTGGGTCTTGTCGCGACCCACCATCGAGTCACCGAGCGTCTTCTCGACGATGTCGGCCAGCGGCTCGCCGTACGCCTCAGAGTTGTCGACCACGTACACCTTCTTGGCGCCGGCCACGTCGGTGAGGTACTTCGCGATGGCCTGCCCCTGGTAGTCGTCGTAGGACACGACCCGGTGGAACACCGGCACCTTGTCGGTCTGGGTGAGGTCGGTCGCGGTCGCCGACTGGCTGATCATGGTCAGGCCGGCGCTGTTGTAGATGCCCTTGGTGGCCCGGGTCTCACCGGAGAACGCCCCACCGATCACGCCGATGAAGGATTCGTCGCTGGCCACCTTCGTGGCCACCGGGGTCGCCTTGGCCGGGTCGCCCTCGGTGTCCTGACGGACCAGTTCGATCTCGCACGCGGCGTCCTTCGGCTTCCACTGGGACAGCGCCAACTCGGCACCGTTCACCGAGGGCACCACGATGCTCGCGTTCGGGCCGCTGAGCGCTCCCATGGCCGCGATCTTGAAGTTGCAGTCGGCGCTGGCTCCGCCGTCGCCGTCGTCGCCACCACCACCGGTGTCGGCTTCGCCGCAGGCGCTAAGCACCAGGCCGGCAACGGCGGCCACCGCGATGGCCTGCCAGCTCTTGGATGAGCGGATCATCGATCCTCCATTTGGGTAGGGGCCATCCGTCGTACCGGCGGCTCTCAGGCGGGAGGCTAGCACTCCCCGGGGTGAGGTTTGACACTAATGCCAGGATCGTCGCCCGACGTTGCGAAGTTGTGACGTCGGGCACCGACGAGCTACCGGCCGTCGGCGATGCCTGGGCCGTGTTCGACGACGCCTTCCGCCACTTGGGCCATGGAGACCCGAAGATCCATCGCGGTCTTCTGAATCCACCGGAAAGCGTCCTGTTCGGATAGTCCGAGCTGTTCCTGCAAGAGGCCCTTCGCGCGGTCGATGATCTTGCGCGCCTTCAGTTGATCGGCCAGGCCCGTCACCTCGGCCTGCAAGGCGGTGATCTCCGCAAACCGGCTGATCGCCAACTCGATGGCCGGCACCAGATCGGACCGGGTGAACGGCTTGACCACATAGGCCATCGCACCGGCCGAACTCGCCCGCTGGACGAGTTCGGCCTGAGAAAAGGCGGTGAGGATCACGACGGGTGCCCAGCGCTGCCCGGAGATGCGGTCGGCCGCGGCGATTCCGTCGAGCACCGGCATCTTCACGTCCAGCACGACCAGGTCAGGGCGCAGCCGCTCGGCCAGCTCGATCGCCGTAGCGCCGTCACCGGCCTGGCCGACGACCTGGTAGCCCTCGTCGGCCAGCATCTCGGCCAGGTCCATCCGGATCAGGGCCTCGTCCTCGGCGATCACGACGGTACGCGCGCCGGGGACGGTGGGATCCCCGCCGGCGGGGGGCTCGGTGGCTGGCTCACTCACCATGGCAGCGTAACCGGCGGCACCCATCGGCGAAATGCCGGCATCCGGTATCCCCCGTACCGACCGGCGGGACCGGATCGGGTACGGTTATGCGCTGCCGGCCCCGGTATCCCAACCGGTAGAGGAAGCGGTCTCAAACACCGTCCAGTGTGGGTTCGAATCCCACCCGGGGCACGCGCGTATCGTTGGCGAACGTCGCCCGGCGGCCAGTCATCTTCGGGTCACCTCTGGCGGTGGTACGCCGGGGCGGCCTCGTTGATCGCGTCACCCATCCGGTGGATCCGCAGCGCGTTGGTGGAACCGGGAATCCCCGGCGGACTGCCGGCGACGATGACCACCAGATCGCCCTCCTTGACCCGGCCCAGCGCCAACAACCCCTCGTCGACCTGGTAGACCATCTCGTCGGTGTGCTCCACCAGCGCCGTCTTGAACGTCTCCACTCCCCAGGTCAGGGCCAGATAGGAGCGAGTGGACGCCCGGGTGGTGAAAGCCAGGATCGGAATCGTGCCCCGGAGTCGGGCCAGCCGCCGGGCCGAGTCGCCGCTCTGGGTAAAGGCGACCAGGTACTTGGCCGCGACACGTTCGGCGACCTCGGCGGCGGCCTTGGTGATGACGCCACTGCGGGTCTTGGGTTGCCAGTCGATCGGATCCAGGCCGTCGAGATCGTGGTCGTCGGTCGCGGTGATGATCCGGGCCATCGTCTCGACCGCTTCGGTCGGATGGGCCCCGATTCCGGTCTCTCCGGACAACATGACCGCGTCCGCGCCGTCCAGGATCGCGTTGGCGACATCGGAGGCTTCCGCCCGGGTCGGGGTGGGCGAGGAGATCATCGACTCCAGCATCTGGGTCGCCACGATCACCGGCTTCGCGCGGAGCCGCGCCTCCTGGATCACGCGCTTCTGCAAGAACGGCACCTCTTCGAGCGGGCATTCCACACCGAGGTCTCCACGGGCCACCATCACCCCGTCGAAGTCATCCATGATCTCGGTCAGGTTGTCGATCGCCTGCGGCTTCTCGATCTTCGCGATGACCGGGATCCGGCGGCCTTCCTCGTCCATCACCTGCCGCACCTCGAGCACGTCCTTGGCGGACCGGACGAACGACAGTGCCACGAAGTCCACGCCGAGTTCGAGTGCCCAGCGCAGGTCCATCACGTCCTTGTCCGACATGGCCGGTACCGATACCGCCACCCCGGGCAGGTTGATGCCCTTGTTGTTGCTCACCGGACCGCCGACCTCGACCGTCGTCACCACATCGGTCGGTCCGGTCTCGGTCACCCGGAGCCGCACCTTGCCGTCATCGATCAGGACCGGATCGCCGGGGCTGACATCGCCGGGCAGCCCGCGGTAGGTGGTACCGCAGATCGTGGCGTCGCCGAGCAGCTCGCGGGTGGTGATCGTCCAGGTCTGCCCGGGCGTCAAGATCACCGGGCCCTTGGTGAACCGGCCGAGCCGGATCTTCGGACCCTGCAGGTCGACGAAGACTCCGACGCCCTTGCCGGTCCGGTCACCGGCATCGCGGACCATCCGGTAGACCTTCTCGTGGTCGGCGTGGGAGCCGTGACTCATGTTCAGCCGGGCGACGTCCATGCCGGCGTTGACGAGCGCGTCGATCACCTCCGGGGTCGATGTCGCAGGGCCCAAGGTACAGACGATCTTCGCTCTTCGCACGGTAGCCCAGCCTAGCTCACTGGAACGATCCAAACGGTGTCCTGGGCAGTTCGATCGAGAGCTGGACACCTACGCGAAGAGCAAACGAACAGTCGGCGGAACCAGCGACGCCGGCCCGATCGAGAGCCGGACTACGCGGTCAGCGGACGAGCGGTCGGCGGAATCGGCGACGGCAGTGTGGTCGCGCCCGTGAGTGCTCGATCCACCGCGGCCGCGACCGCGCGACCTTCGGCGATCGCCCACACGATCAGCGACTGGCCGCGGCCCGCGTCACCGGCGACGAAGACTCCTGGCACCGACGACTCGTAGTCCGGGCCCCGCACGATGTTCCCACGCTCGTCGAGTTCCACCCCCAACTGAGCGACAGGTCCGGTCTGCTCCGGACCGGTGAATCCCATCGCGAACAACACCAGCTCCGCCGGAATCTCCCGAGCCGTTCGGTCCACCTGCACCAGTCGGCCGTCGGCAAACCGGACGTCGACCAACTCCAGCCCGCGCACCGCGCCCGACTCGTCGCCCCGGAACCCCGTGGTGGAGACGGCGTACACTCGATCGCCGCCCTCCTCGTGCGCGGAGGAGACGCGGAACGTCATCGGGTAGGTGGGCCAGGGTTGGCCGGCCGGCCGCTCCTCGGGCGGCCTCGGCATGATCTCCAACTGGGTGACCGACGCGGCTCCCTGCCGGAGCGCGGTGCCGAGGCAGTCGGCCCCGGTGTCGCCGCCGCCGATGATCACCACGCGCTTCCCGCGGGCGGTGATCTGGCCGGCGACCGCTCCCCCGAGGCTGACTCGGTTCGACTGCGGCAGGTACTCCATCGCCTGATGGATTCCCGTCAGTTCCCGCCCCGGTATCTCCAGTTCGCGAGGGACCGTTGCGCCGATGGCCAGGACGACCGCGTCGTAGCGCAGCTGCAGTTCGGCACCGGTGATGTCGACCCCGACATCCACCCCGGCCCGGAAGATCGTGCCCTCCCGTCGCATCTGGTCCAAGCGGCGATCCAGATGGTGCTTCTCCATCTTGAACTCCGGGATTCCGTAGCGCAGCAGGCCGCCGAGCTGATCGGCGCGCTCGTAGACCGCGACCGTATGCCCGGCCCGGGTCAGTTGTTGGGCCACGGCCAACCCCGCCGGCCCGGAGCCGATCACCGCGACCGTCTTGCCGGACAGCCACTCCGGCGGCTGCGGACGGACCGACCCGCGCTCCCAGGCGCGATCGATGATGGCGACCTCGACGTTCTTGATCGTGACCGGATCGGAGTTGATGCCCAGCACGCACGAGGTCTCGCAGGGCGCGGGGCACAGGCGCCCGGTGAACTCCGGGAAATTGTTGGTCGCGTGCAGCCTCTCGATCGCACTGTCCCAGTCATCGCGCCACACCAGGTCGTTCCACTCCGGGATCAGGTTGCCGAGCGGGCAGCCCTGGTGACAGAACGGGATGCCGCAATCCATGCAGCGAGCCGCCTGGTCGGTGATGATCGGCAGCAGCGCGCGGCCCGCGCTCCCCGGGTAGACCTCCTTCCAGTCGCCGAGCCGCTCGTCGACCGGCCGGCGATCGGCCGACTGGCGGCCGATCCGCAAGAAACCCTTCGGGTCAGCCATGAATGACCTCCATGATCCGCAGCGCCGCCTGATCGTCGTCCAACCCCTCGGCCCGGGCCGCCGCCTTCGCCTCCATCACCCGCCGGTAGTCGGTGGGCATCACCACGGTGAAGCGCGTCGCCGAACCCGGCCAGTCCGCCAGGAGAGCATGAGCGAGCGGCGAGTCGGTCTCGGCGGCGTAGCGCACCAGGATCTCGCGCAGCTCGTCGGCATACCTGCCGTCGAGACCGGTCAACTCGACGAGTTCGGTATTGACCCGCCGCTCCGCCAGATCCAGCACGAAGGCGTACCCTCCGGACATTCCGGCGGCGAAGTTCCGCCCGGTCGAGCCCAGCACCACGACGCGGCCGCCGGTCATGTACTCGCAGCCGTGGTCGCCGACGCCCTCGACCACAGCGGTGGCGCCGGAGTTGCGCACACAGAACCGCTCGCCCACCTGCCCCCGCAACATGATCTCTCCGCCGGTGGCCCCGTAGCCGATGACGTTGCCCGCGATGATCTGGGCCTCGGCATCGAATCTCGCCGCCCGGTCCGGACGGACCACGATCCGGCCGCCGGAGAGCCCCTTGCCCACGTAGTCGTTGGCGTCGCCCTCCAGCCGAAGCGTGATTCCCCTCGGCACGAAGGCGCCGAAGGACTGCCCGGCCGAACCGGTCAGCGTGATATCGATGGTGTCGTCGGGGAGGCCGGCTCCGGCGTAGCGCTTGGTCAGTTCGTGGCCGAGCATGGCGCCGACGGTGCGGTTCACGTTGCGCACCGCCAGTGCGATCCGCACCGGCACCGCGTCGTCCAAGGCCGGGGCGGACAATCGGATCAGCTCGTTGTCCAGGGCCCGCTCCAGCCCGTGGTCCTGGCTGGTCGTATGCCGCAACGCGGCACCCTCGGGCACCTCCGGGGCGTACAGGATCGGGGTCAGATCAAGCCCGTCGGCCTTCCAGTGCGCGACCGCGCGGCCGGTATCCAGCGTGCCCACCTGGCCGACGGCCTCCGCGACCGAACGGAACCCGAGGTCGGCGAGGATCTCCCGGACCTCCTCGGCGATGTACTCGAAGAACGTGACGACGAACTCCGGCTTGCCGGAGTATCGCTCCCGCAGCGTCGGGTTCTGGGTCGCTACTCCCACCGGGCAGGTGTCGAGATGACAGACCCGCATCATGATGCAGCCGGACACCACCAGCGGAGCCGACGCGAACCCGAACTCCTCCGCCCCCAACAGAGCCGCGATCACCACGTCGCGGCCGGTCTTGAGCTGGCCGTCGGTCTGGACCACGATCCGATCGCGCAATCCATTGAGCAACAGCGTCTGTTGGGTCTCCGCGAGCCCCAGTTCCCACGGCCCGCCGGCGTGCTTGAGCGAGGTCAGCGGCGACGCCCCGGTGCCGCCGTCGTGGCCCGAGATCAGCACGACATCGGCATGGGCCTTGGAGACGCCGGTGGCCACGGTGCCGACTCCCACCTCGGAGACCAGCTTCACGTGGATACGTGCCCGAGGGTTCGCGTTCTTCAGGTCATGAATGAGCTGCGCGAGGTCTTCGATCGAGTAGATGTCGTGGTGCGGCGGCGGCGAGATGAGGCCGACACCCGGGGTGCTGTAGCGGGTCTTGGCCACCCAGGGGTAGACCTTGTTGCCAGGAAGCTGGCCGCCCTCGCCGGGCTTGGCGCCCTGGGCCATCTTGATCTGGATGTCGTCGGCGTGGGTGAGGTATTCCGAGGTCACCCCGAACCGCCCCGAGGCCACCTGCTTGATAGCGGACCGGCGCTCGGGATCGTGCAGCCGATCGGAATCCTCGCCGCCCTCGCCGGTGTTGGACTTGGCACCGAGCCGGTTCATCGCGACCGCGAGCGTCTCGTGCGCTTCCTTGCTGATCGAGCCGTACGACATCGCCCCGGTGGAGAACCGCTTCACGATCTCGGCTACCGGCTCGACCTCGTCGATCGGCACGGGCGGCCGGATCGCCTGCTCCCCGGTCCGGAAGCGGAACAGGCCGCGAAGCGTCATCAACCGCTCCGATTGCTCGTCCACCTGCCGGGTGTACTGCTTGAAGACGTCGTAGCGCCGCTCCCGGGTCGAGTGCTGCAAGCGGAACACCGTCTCCGGATCGAACAGGTGCGGTTCGCCGTCTCGTCGCCACTGGTACTCGCCGCCACTGGCCAGCTCGCGCTGCGTCGGCGCGATGCCACCCACCGGGTAGGCCGTGGCGTGCCGCCGGGCCACTTCCTCGGCGATCGTCGCCAGGGCTATCCCGCCGAGTCTCGATGTCGTTCCGGTGAAGTACTTGTCGACCAGGGCCTGGGACAGGCCCACCGCCTCGAATATCTGGGCACCCGTGTAGGACGCGACCGTCGAGACGCCCATCTTGGACATCACCTTCAGCACACCCTTGCCGAGCGCCTTGGTCAGGTTGGCCACCGCCAGCTCCGGCTCGACTCCGACGTAGAAGCCCGCCCTGGCGAGATCCTCGACCGACTCCATGGCCAAGTAGGGATTCACCGCGGCGGCGCCGTAGCCGATGAGCAGCGCCACATGGTGCACTTCGCGGACGTCGCCGGCTTCGATGAGTAGCCCGACCTGGGTCCGGCTCTTCTCCCGGACCAAGTGGTGATGTACGGCGCCGGTCAGCAGCAGCGAGGGAATCGGCGCGAGCTCGGCGGTGGAGTGCCGGTCCGACAGCACGATGATGCGGGCCCCTCCGGCAATCGCCGCGGATACCTCGGCGCAGATCTCCTCCAGCCGGGCCTCCATCGCGTCGCCGCCACCCTCGACGTCGTATAGGCCCCGGGACACATGGGTGACGAATCCGGGCATGTCCCCGTCGCGGTTGATGTGCCGGATCTTCGCCAAGGTGTCGTTGTCGAAGACCGGGAACGGCAATCGCAGTTGCCGGCACGACGCCGGGGTCGGTTCGAGCAGGTTCGACTCGGGCCCGATCGACCCGTGCAGCGAGGTGACCAGTTCTTCCCGGATCGCATCCAGCGGAGGGTTGGTGACCTGAGCGAACAACTGGCTGAAGTAGTCGAAGATCAGCCTCGGCTTGACTGACAGCGCCGCGATCGGGGTATCCGTACCCATCGATCCCAACGGTTCGGCGGCGGCGCTCGCCATCGGCGCCAGGATCACCCGCAACTCCTCCTCGGTGTAGCCGAAGACCTGCTGCCGCCGGGTGACCGACGCATGGGTGTGGACGACGTGTTCCCGCTGCGGCACGTCGTCCAGGTTGATCAGGCCGCCATGCAGCCACTCGTCGTACGGATGCTCGGCCGCCAGTTCGGCCTTGATCTCCTCGTCCTCGATGATCCGGTGCTCGTCGGTGTCGACCAGGAACATCCGGCCGGGCTGGAGCCGCCCCTTGCGGACGATGGAGGCGGGCGGCAGGTCCAGCACGCCGACTTCGGAGGCCAGCACCACCAGTCCGTCCTCGGTGACCCAGTATCGCGACGGCCGAAGCCCGTTGCGGTCCAGGACCGCGCCCACCTGGGTGCCGTCGGTGAACACCACGCAGGCCGGGCCGTCCCACGGCTCCATCAGCGCGGCGTGGAAAGCGTAGAAGGCCCGGCGGCTGGCATCCATCTCCTGGTGCTTCTCCCAGGCCTCGGGAATCATCATCAGGACCGCGTGCGGCAGGGACCGCCCACCCATGTGCAGGAGTTCGAGCACTTCGTCGAAGGACGCCGAGTCGGAGGCTTCCGGCGTGCAGATCGGGAAAAGCCGCTCCAGGTCGCCCGGGATCAGGTCCGAGGCCAGCAACGCCTCCCGAGCGCGCATCCAGTTCCGGTTTCCCATCACCGTGTTGATCTCGCCGTTGTGGGCGATGAAGCGATAAGGATGCGCCAGCGGCCAACTCGGGAAGGTGTTCGTCGAGAAGCGTGAGTGCACGACCGCCAACGCGCTCGCCACCCGCGGGTCGACCAGATCGGGGAAGAAGGCGTCGAGCTGCTCGGTGGTCAGCATGCCCTTGTACACCAGGGTGCGCGAGGACAACGACGGGAAGTAGACGTCGGTCTCGCGCTCGGCGCGCTTGCGCAGGCAGAACGCCAGACGCTCGAGCGCCATCCCGCTCCTCCGGGACTCGGCGCCGGTGACGAAGATCTGCGCGAACGACGGCATCGTCGCGCGCGCGGTGGCGCCGAGCAGGCCGGGGTTGGTCGGCACGTCCCGCCAGCCGATCACCGACAGGTTCTCCTCGACGGCGATCTCCTCGATCCGCTGCCTGACCTTGGCGGCGGTCTCGCCGTCGCCGGGCAGGAAGGCCAGACCGACCGCGTAGCCGCCGGGCGGCGGCAATTCGAAGTCGACCGTGGCCTCGAGGAACGCGTGCGGTACCTGCAGCAGGATTCCCGCGCCGTCACCGGAGTTGGCCTCGGCCCCGGCGGCACCACGATGCTCCAGGTTGCGCAGTGCGATCAGTCCTCGCTCGACGATGTCGTGGCTGGCCTCGCCGCTGAGCGTGGCCACCATCGCGACGCCGCACGCGTCGTGCTCGAACCTGGGGTCGTAGAGCCCCTGAGCCGACGGGATCGGGCTCGATCCGAATGGGGTCGGCGGGAACCGGTGCACGAGGTTCTCCCGTCGTCAGTGTGATTCGTGCCGCCTGCATCGGGCTGAATCCGAATGGGATCGGCGACACGCTTGCTCAACTGCGCTAACTGAGCTGCGCGAACTAACTGTGGGACGACGTTGGCCCGGTGTGCGCGCAAGGCTATCACCGCCGGTGGATCTACTGACCGAGTCGATCTCGCCCTTCGGTTGCCGGCTCCTCGGCATCGGACGTCTCAGGGTGTGCGTAGACCACGGTTTCCCGGCCCGGATACCGCCGCCGAGACCAGGCGAACCAGGTCGCGGCGGCGGCGAACAGCACCATCGAGGTCCAGAGGTTGAATCGAAGCCCAGCGATGTCGTCGAGTTGAACGGTGTCGATCCGGAGGTACTCGATCCACGCCCGGCCGGCTGTATAGGCCATCACATAGAGCGCGACCACCTGGCCATGACCGAGCCGGAGTCGCCGATCGAGCCCCATCACCACCGCGAACGCGGCCAGGTTCCAGGCGAACTCGTAGAGAAAGGTGGGATGGAAGGTGGCAAAGTTCTCGAAACCCGGCGGCCGGAACCTCGGATCGATCTCCAGGGCCCAGGGCAAAGTCGTCGGCCGACCGAAGAGCTCGGAGTTGAACCAGTTTCCCCATCGCCCGACTGCCTGGGCGACCAGCACGCCGGGCGCCAGGGCATCGAGCATCGGAAACACCCTGATCCCGCGCAGCCGGGCGCCGACCGCGACACCGACCGCGCCGAGCGCGATCGCGCCCCAGATACCGAGCCCGCCTCGCCAGATATAGAGCGCTTCGATCGGATCGCCACCGTCGCCGAAATACAGTTCGTAGTCGGTGATCACGTGGTAGAGCCGTCCACCGATCACCCCGAACGGCACCGCCCAGATCGCCAGGTCGCTCACCTCACCCGGCTTGCCACCGCGGGCCACCCACCGGCGCTCGCCGAGCCAGATCGCGAAAACGATGCCGGCGATGATGCACAGCGCATAGCCGCGGATCGGAACCGGCCCCAGGTGCCAGACGCCCTGGGCGGGACTGGGAATCGTCAGGGGAATCGTCATCGACTGCTCCCGACGCCGCGCGCCAGTTCCGCGGTCAGCGCCCCCAGCCGGGCGAGCGCCGCGGTCCGCGCCGCCTCGCCGGCTCCGACGCCATCGAGCAGGATCCGGACGAATGCCGAGCCGACGATGACGCCATCGGCATACGCCGCGACCGTGGCGGCCTGCGCGGCGGTACTGACTCCGAGTCCGACCGCCACTGGCGTGTCGGTGACGGCCTTGGCCCGCCGCACCAACGGCTCGGCGAGTTCGCTGCTGGTCGCCCGGACCCCGGTCACCCCCATCACCGCGGTGGCATAGACGAACCCCCGGCAGTGCCCGGCGGTCATGGTCAATCGCGAATCCGTCGAGGAAGGGGCGATCAGGAAGATCTTGTCGAGCGCGTGCTGGTCGGCGGCGGCGAGCCACTCCGAAGCGGAGTCCGGCGTCAGATCCGGAGTGATCAGGCCCGCTCCCCCGGCGCCCGCCAGGTCGGCCGCGAACCGCGAGACGCCGTACCTCTCGACCGGGTTCCAGTAAGTCATCACGACGGTCGGCGTACCGGTCGCGGCCACCGCTTCCACGGTGTGCAGCACGTCGACGGTGCGACATCCGTTGTCGAGCGCCACCTGCGCCGCGGCCTGGATGGTGGGCCCGTCCATGACCGGGTCGCTGTACGGCAGGCCTACCTCGATCACGTCGACGCCGGCGTCGACCATGACCTGGAGCGCCTCGATACCGCTGTTCACGTCGGGAAAACCGGCCGGGAGATAGCCGATCAACGCGGCCCTACGCTCGGCCCGGGCCGCCTCGAAGGCCGAGGTGACGCTCATGGGGCACCCCCCGGTCGGTCCAGGCCGAAGTAGTCGATGGCGGTGCCCATGTCCTTGTCTCCGCGCCCGCTGAGATTGATCAGGATCGTGGCCCCGCTCCCCCGCCGATCCACCAACTCCGGGACCATTCGCAGCGCACCCGCGAGCGCATGGGCGCTCTCGATGGCGGGGATGATGCCTTCCGTCCTCGACAATTTCGCCATCGCCGCCATCGCCTCGTCGTCGGTGACCGGCTGGTAGTGAACGCGGCCGAGGTCGGCGAGATGGCTGTGTTGCGGCCCGACACCCGGGTAGTCGAGCCCGGCCGAGATGGAGTGGGACTCGACGGTCTGGCCGTCGTCGTCTTGGAGTACGTAGGTCCGGGCGCCGTGCAGTACGCCGCTGGCCCCGGCCGCGATCGTGGCCGCGTGCCGACCGGTGCCGACGCCGTCCCCGCCCGCCTCGAAGCCGTAGATCTCCACCTCGTCGTCGGCCAGGAAGGCGGTGAAGATCCCGATCGCGTTGGATCCACCCCCGACGCAAGCCGTCACCAGGTCCGGCAGGCGGCCGGTGAGTTCCAGGCATTGAGCGCGTGCTTCGTCACCGATTCCCCGAGTGAAGTCGCGCACCATGCTCGGGAACGGGTGCGGCCCGGCCGCCGTGCCGAACAGATAGGCGGTGTGATCGACGCTGGCCACCCAGTCGCGCAAGGCCTCGTTGATCGCGTCCTTCAGCGTGGCGCTACCGGAGTCGACCGGCACCACGCGCGCGCCCAACAGGTTCATCCGGGCGACGTTGAGCGCCTGCCGCTCGATGTCGACCGCGCCCATGTACACGGTGCAGTCGAGCCCGAAGTACGCCGCGGCTGTCGCGCTCGCCACGCCGTGCTGGCCCGCCCCGGTCTCGGCGATGACCCGGGTCTTGCCCATCCGGGTAGTCAGCAGGGCCTGGCCCATCACGTTGCGGATCTTGTGAGCGCCGGTGTGATTGAGATCCTCGCGCTTCAAGAGGATCCGGCAGCCGGCCTCCGCGGACAGCCGTTGGGCGTGATAGAGCGAACTGGGCACCCCGGCGTAGTCCCGCAGGATCCGATCGAATCCGGTGACGAACTCCGGGTCCGCCATCGCCTTCTGCCAGGCCTCGGTCAACTCGTCGAGTGCCGACATCAGCGCCTCGGGCATGAATCGTCCGCCGAATCTGCCGAAGTAGCCGCGCTCGTCGGCCTCGTAACCCGGAGCGGGACCGGCCTTCATGCCTGCGCACCTCCTGCCACTCCTTCGGGCAGACCGCTCAGGGCCGCCACCGCGGCCGCCGGATCGCCGTGGCGGACCAGCGCCTCGCCGACCAGGATCACGTCGGCGCCGAGGCGGGCGTACCGCTCGGCATCCGCGGGTCCGCCGATGCCCGACTCGGCCACCGTCACCACACCGTCGGGGATCAGCGCGGACAGTCTCTCGTAGGCTCCGGGGTCAACGTCCAGGGTTCTCAGATTGCGAGCGTTGACACCGATCAACGTCGCGCCCAGCCGGACCGCCCGCTCGGTCTCGGCCTCGTCGTGGACCTCGACCAGGGCCGTCAGGCCCAATTCGTGAGCATGCTCGAACAGATCGCACAACTCGTCGCCGGTCAACGCCGCGACGATCAGCAGGCACAGATCCGCACCGGCCGCTCTCGCCTCGGTGAGCTGGTAGCGGCTGATCATGAAGTCCTTGCGCAACAGCGGCGTGTCCACCGCCGCACGGACGGCGCGGAGATCCGCCAGGCTGCCGCCGAACCGGCGCTCCTCGGTCAGCACGCTGATCGCCGCGGCGCCGCCGGCGGCATACGCCGCGGCCAGGCCGGCCGGATCGGTGATCTCGGCCAAGGCGCCTTTGCTCGGACTCCGGCGCTTGACCTCGGCGATCACGCTCAGTCCGGGCGCCCGGAACGCGGCCATCGGATCTCGTGGCCGTTCGAGATCGGCCAGCCGGGCTTCGAGCTCGGCGAACGGCGTGACGGCCTCGCGGGCAGCGAGGTCCTGGCGAACACCGGCGAGGATGTCCTCGAGCACCGAACCGATCCGTGGGTCCGCCTCGGGTCTGGGAGCTGACACTGGCATGGGCACTAGCCTCTCACTCCGCGGTCACGAACGGACACTAGGAGTGCAGCCAGGCGCCCGCCGGCAGGTTCCGGAGGACGGTGAAGCCGGCGACCAGCGCCATCAGGAGCCACCACATCGGGCGGTACCGGAGGGCGCGATCCAGCGTCTTGCCCCACAACGGCGCCGGCCTCGGGACGCCCGACCACGCGGCGGCCACCCGATCGACCCACACCACCGCGACGACCGGCAAGGCGAGCACCAGGAGCAGGTTGCTCGACGCCGCCGACACGAGGTCCAGGTCGGTGAGGTCGTGGACCGCGCGCAAGCTCCCACACGCCGGACAGTCGAGGTTGAACAACCACTTCGTCGGGCAGATCCCCCACGAGCCGGCGCGATGCGGATCGCGGAAGTGCAGCGCCAGGCCGGCGGCGGCGACCAGGCCCGCCAGGCCGAGCGGGCCGGACAGGCGAGAGAGCCGGGAGCTACTGGCCGTCGTCGCCATAGCCCATCTTGGTGAGACCGGCGAATACCAGCAACGCGGCCGGGAGCAGCGCCAACCCGATCCAGAACAACGTAAGGTTGATCGGGTCCGTGATCAGCCCGACACTGCCGACGGCGAAGCCGGCCAAGCCGACGGCGACCCCACTCCAGGCAGCGGGACTGTTCCCGTGGTTGTCGGCCATTTCTCTCCTCGCGGTGCGTGGTACGTGGACATGAGCTCGCCGTCCGGTGATCTCCGACTGGCCATCCTAGGTGCCCGGGGGATCGGTCGGGTCACGGCCCGCATCGAGCGCGCGCCAGACGTCGATCGGCGATGCCAGATCCGGCTGTGAAGGCGCGCCCGCCCGATCGTAGCGGCCGCTCATCTCCGGCCAGCCCGGTGCCTTGCGCCACGCGACGGCGGCGACCGCGGCCGCGATCAGCGATGCCAGCGCGCAGAGCCACCACCACGGGCCGGCCTCGGCCCGCGGCGCGGGGAGGGCCTCGTCGGCGCCCCCGGCCCGGACAAGGGAGTCGACACCGGCGCCGTACCTCACCGCAACCACGACGATCCCCAAGGCCGTCGCGCCGGCCAGGATCGCCTGCGTACGCCGGAACCGGCCCCGCGTCACCAGAAAGGCCCCCCAGGCCGCCAGCGAGACCCAGGCCAAGGCCGAGACCGAGGCCGGGGCGCCGGTGGCGATCAGGCGCGCCGGGTCTGTCGACTCCTGGACCCGCAGCCACGGTCGGTGCGCCGCCAGTACCACCGCGCCGGTCGCCAGCAGGCCGATCGCCATCGTCCGGGCGAAACCCGGCGTGGCGCCGCGGCCGCTCACTCCCCGGTCACCTCCCCAGCCACTTCCCCAGCTATTTCCCCAGCCATTTCCCCGGTCACCGCCGGCAACCGGCGCGCGTCGAAACACGTGTGGTCACCGGTGTGACACGCGGCCCCTTCCTGGTCGACGCGCACCAACAACGTGTCTCCGTCACAGTCCAGGCGGACCTCGCGAACCCACTGGCGGTGGCCCGACGTCTCCCCCTTGACCCAGTACTCCCGGCGGCTACGGCTCCAGTACGTGACCCGCCCGGTGCTGAGCGTACGTTCGAGGGCGGTGTCGTCCATCCAGCCGAGCATCAGCACCTCACCGCTGTCGTGCTGCTGGACCACCGCCGGCACCAGGCCGTCGGCGTTGCGCTTGAGCGATTGCGCGATCGCTGGATCGAGGCTCACCCGGCCAGTCTCCCTCACCGCGGATCAGCGGACGGTATGACCGGCATCGGCCAGGGCTCGCTTCGCCTCACCGATGCTCAGGGTGCCGAAGTGGAACACGCTGGCCGCGAGGACGGCATCCGCTCCGGCCGTCACCGCCGGCGGAAAGTGCTCGGCCGCCCCGGCACCACCGGAGGCGATCACCGGGACCGTCACCGCCGCGCGGATCTCCCGGATCAACTCCAGGTCGAATCCCGACGTGGTGCCGTCGGCGTCCATGGCGTTGAGCAGGATCTCGCCGGCGCCGAGCTCACCGGCGCGCGCCGCCCAGTCGACGGCATCGAGGCCGGCGGAACGCCGTCCGCCGTGGGTGGTCACCTCGAACCCGGAGGCGGTCCCCGCCGCCCGGCGTGCGTCCACCGACAGCACCAGCACCTGGCTGCCGAACCGGTCCGCGATCTCGGCGACGAGTGCCGGTCGTCGAATCGCCGCGGTGTTCACCGCGACCTTGTCCGCCCCGGCCCGCAGCAGTTGGTCGACGTCGGTCACCGACGCGACGCCGCCGCCGACGGTGAGCGGCACGAACACCTCTTCGGCCGTTCTGGAGACCACCTCCAGCGTGGTGGCCCGGCCCTCGTGCGACGCCGAGATGTCGAGGAAGGTCAGCTCGTCGGCCCCTTGAGCGTCGTAGCCTCGGGCGAGCTCGACCGGATCACCGGCGTCGCGGAGCCCGACGAAGTTCACCCCCTTGACCACGCGACCGCCGTCGACGTCGAGACAGGGGATCACGCGTACGGCGACGCTCACCTCGCGGCCCCGGCCTCGCTCGGACCCGGCGCGCCCTCGGTACCCGTGAGTGGTTTGGTCAGCCTCAGGGCGTCGGCAAGGGCGAACCGTTCCTCGTAGAGGGCGGTGCCGATGATCGCGCCCTCGACCCCGTGCCCCACCAGGCCCATCAGGGCCTCGAGATCGGCCAACTCGGTGATGCCGCCCGAGGCGACGACGGGCCGGGCTGTACGGGCGCACACCGACCTCAGGAGATCGAGATTGGGACCGGCCAGCATTCCGTCCTTGTCGACGTCAGTGACCACGTAGCGGGCGCACCCCTCAGCATCCAGTCGCGCCAGCACCTCGTACAGGTCGCCACCGTCGCGAGTCCAGCCACGGGCCGCCAGCGTGCGCCCCCGGACATCGAGCCCGACGGCGATCCGGTCGCCGTACTCGGCGATGGCCGCCGCGCACCAGTCCGGTCGCTCCAGGGCTGCGGTGCCGATGTTGACCCGACGGCAGCCCGTGTCCATGGCCGCTCTCAACGACTCCTGGTCTCGGATGCCGCCGCTCATCTCCACGTCGATGTCCATCACTCCGACGATCTCGGCCTGGAGCGCGCGGTTATGGCCGCGCCCGAAGGCCGCGTCCAGGTCGACCAGGTGAATCCATTCCGCTCCCGCCTCCTGCCAGCGCAATGCGGCTTCGACCGGGTCGCCGAACAGCTTCTCGGAACCGGCGACACCCTGGACGAGCTGCACCGCCCGGCCTCCGGCGATGTCGACCGCGGGCAGGAGTTCGAGGTACGGCGCCCGGACCGGGTCTGGTTGGGGCGGGTTCTGCCGAGTGGTCATCTGATGCTCCTTCGGAGGCCGGTTCGCGGCTGCTAGAGGGACCGGACCCAGTTGCGCAACAGGGTCGCGCCGGCGTCGCCGGACTTCTCGGGATGGAACTGGGTCGCCGTCAGCGGACCGTTCTCGATCGCCGCCACGAAGCGATCGCCATCGTGCTCGGTCCAGATCACCAGCGGCGCTCCCCGCGTGTCGCGGGTCAGGCCGCCCGCCACCAGGTCCCAGGACCGCACCGCGTAGGAGTGCACGAAGTAGAAGCGTTGCTCCGCCACCCCGTCGAAGAGCACGGACCCGGCCGGTACCTCGACGGTATTCCATCCCATATGCGGGACTACTCCGGCTCGCAGCCGCTCCACGGTTCCCGGCCACTCGTCGCATCCGGTGCTGGTGACGCCGTGTTCGACGCCGGTGGCAAACATCACCTGCATGCCGACGCAGATGCCGAGCACCGGACGCCCGCCGGCCAGACGGCGGCCGATGACCTCGGGGCCGCGAACCGCACGCAGACCCGACATGCACGCCTCGAAGGCACCCACGCCCGGCACCACCAGGCCGTCCGCGTCCAGCGCGGCGGCGCGGTCCGCGGTCAAGCTCACCTGGGCGCCGGCGCGCTCCAGCGCGCGTACGGCGGAGCGAACGTTGCCCGACCCGTAGTCGAGCACCACCACCTGCTTCATCCGCACTGTTTCGTTGTGCGCTGTTTCGTTGTGCACTGTCTCGTTCCGGGCTGTCTCGTTCCGGGTTGGGCGCCGGTCACAGGGTGCCTTTGGTCGAAGGCACCCCGGTCTCCCGAGGGTCGATCGCCACCGCATCCCGGAAGGCGCGCGCAAATGCTTTGAACTGGGCCTCGACCAGGTGGTGCGGATCACGAGAGGAGAGCACCCGGATGTGCAGCGCCAGCCGGGCCTGGAAGGCCAGCGTCTCGAAGACGTGGCGAGTCAGTGATCCGGCGTAGTCGCCGCCGATGACGACGAACTCCTGACCGGCCGGCTCACCGGTGTGCACGCAATAGGGACGACCCGAGACGTCGACCGCGCATTGGACCAGCGCCTCGTCCAGCGGGACCAGCGCGTCACCGAACCTCCTGATGCCCTGCTTGCCGCCAAGGGCCTCGGCGAGCGCCTGGCCGAGCACGATCGCGGTGTCCTCGACCGTGTGGTGAGCATCGATATGGGTGTCTCCGACCGAGTTGATCCGCAGGTCGACCAGCGAGTGGCGCGCGAACGAGGTCAGCATGTGATCGTAGAATCCGACGCCGGTGGAGACATCGGCCGCGCCCGCGCCGTCGAGGTCGACGGCGACCTCGACCTTGGACTCCTTGGTCTCGCGGGCCAGCGATGCGATCCTGCTCATGGGCTCTCCTGTTCACTTACCGAGTCGACGACTGCCAGGAGCGCCCGGCGGAACGCGGCCATCTCGGCCGGTGTCCCCACCGAGACCCGCAACCAGCCTTCCGGGCCGCTCTCGCGGATCAGCACACCACGCTGGCACAATGCTTCCCAGATCGCACGCCGATTGGCGAATCGGCCGAACAGCACGAAGTTGGCGTCGCTGTCGACGGCTTCGAGTCCCTGTTCTCGCAACCAGCGCACCAGCCGGTCGCGTTCGGCCCGCAGTTCATCGACCCTGGCGAGCAGGGCCGGGGCGTGCCGGAGCGCGACGAGGGCGATCGCCTGCGTCGTCGCCGACAGATGATAGGGCAGTCGCACGATCCGCATCGCGTCGCAGATCTCCGGGGCCGCCGCCAGGTAGCCGAGGCGGACGCCGGCCAGTGCGAAGGCCTTGCTCATGGTCCGCGAGACCACCAGATTGCGATGCTCGGCGAGCAGTTCCAGGGCACTCGGCGTCCCCTCCCGACGGAACTCGCCGTAGGCCTCGTCGATCACCACGATCCCGTCCGGCACGGCCAGACACCACGCCCGTACCGCCTCGAGCGGCAGCGCGGTGCCGGTGGGGTTGTTGGGCGAGGGCACCAGGAGCACGTCGGGCCGGACCTCGGCGATGGTGTCGAGCGCGGCGTCCAGGTCGATCCCGAAGTTCGGGTCGCGAAGCCCTTCGATCCAGGTGGTGAAGGTGTTGCGGGCGTACTCGGGATACATGGAGTACGTCGGGGCGAACGAGAGCGCGGTCCGGCCGGGCCCGCCGAAGGCCTGCAGGAGCTGTTGCATCACCTCGTTGGATCCGTTGGCCGCCCACACCCGATCGGCCCGCACGCCGTGTCCCAGGTATCCGGCCAGCGCCTCGCGGAGTTCGACGAACTCCCGGTCGGGATATCGGTTCAACTCGCCCGCCACGCCCGCAACGGCCGCCCCCAGTCTCCCGGCGAGATCCTCGTCCGGGCCGTACGGATTCTCGTTCACGTTCAGTTGGACCGGCAACGGCAGTTGCGGAGCGCCGTACGGCGCGATCCCCCGCAGCTCCTCCCTGATCGGCGGCCACCCCGCCGACCCGGCAGTTATCTGGCCAGATTGCCGGCGTGTCGACGCCTTTGTGCCGGGTCGATCGGGATCCGGTGACCGTTCCTCGGTCCTCACCGGTCTGCTCGCCGCTGCCGTACGGCGATCGC
>JBOFLE010000047.1:0-2519 GCA_051657705.1 Nocardioides sp.
GCGAGCTCGCGCAGGAGACCCCGGTGGGCGCGATGCTGGCCGGCATCGGCGAGAACGCCGGGGTGATCGACATCGGTCAGGGGTACGCGGTCACCTTCAAGATCGAGAGCCACAACCACCCGTCGTACGTGGAGCCCTACCAGGGGGCCGCGACCGGCGTCGGTGGGATCGTCCGCGACATCCTGGCGATGGGCGCTCGGCCGGTCGCCGTCATGGATCCGCTGCGCTTCGGCCCGCTCGATGAGGACGACACCCATCGGGTGCTGCCGGGGATCGTTGCCGGCGTCGGCGGCTACGGGAACTGCCTGGGGCTGCCGAACATCGGCGGTGAGGCGGTGTTCGACCGGAGCTATCTCGGCAATCCGCTCGTCAACGCTTTGTGCGTCGGCGTGCTCCGGCACGAGGACCTGCACCTGGCCAAGGCCTCGGGCACCGGGAACCTGGTCATCTTGTACGGCGCGAAGACCGGCGGCGACGGGATCGGCGGGGTGTCGGTGCTCGCCAGCGAGACGTTTGCTGCGGACGGTCCGGCCAAGCGGCCCAGCGTTCAGGTCGGCGACCCGTTCATGGAGAAGCTGCTGATCGAGTGCACCCTGGAGATCTTCGCCGCCGGGCTGGTCGCGGGCATCCAGGACCTCGGGGGCGCCGGCCTGTCCTGCGCCACCTCCGAGCTGGCCAGCGCCGGCGACGGCGGGATGCAGGTGGATCTGGACAAGGTGCCGCTCCGCGACTCGACTCTGGCGCCCGAAGAGATCCTGATGAGCGAGTCCCAGGAACGCATGATGGCGGTCGTCGAGCCCGGCGACGTCGAGGCATTCCTGGCGATCTGCGCCAGATGGGAGGTCGACGCGACCGTGGTCGGCGAGGTCACCGATACCGGCCGTCTCCACATCGACTGGCACGGCGAGCGGGTCGTCGACGTACCTCCGCGCAGCGTCGCGCACGACGGGCCGACGTACCACCGCCCGTATGAGCGTCCGTCCTGGCAGGACGACCTGCAAGCCGACACCGCGGAAGGGCTGCCGAGGCCCCAGGACGGCGGGGACCTGCGGGAAACCCTGATCCGGATGCTGGGGTCGCCGAACCTGTGTGACAAGTCCTGGATCACCGATCAGTACGACCGGTACGTCCAGGGCAACACGGTGCTGGCGCAACCGGCCGACAGCGGGATGATCCGGGTGGACGAATCCACCAACCTCGGCGTCGCGCTGTCCACCGACTGCAACGGCCGATTCGCCAAGCTGGACCCGTATCGGGGCGCCCAACTGGCCTTGGCCGAGAGCTACCGCAACGTCGCCACCTCGGGGGCGACGCCGGTGGCGATCTCGGACTGCCTCAACTTCGGGTCGCCGGAGGATCCCGGTGTGATGTGGCAGTTCGCCGAGGCGTGCCGGGGTTTGAAGGACGCGTGCGAGTTGTTCGGGATCCCGGTGACCGGAGGGAACGTCAGCCTCTACAACCAGACCGGCGACACCGCGATCCTGCCCACCCCGGTGGTCGCCGTCCTCGGGGTGATCGACGACGTCACCCGGCGTACGCCGACCGGATTCACCGCCGCCGACGAGCCGGTGTTCCTGCTCGGCACCACGCGCGACGAGCTCGACGGGTCCGAATGGGCGCACGTCGTGCACGGGCACCTCGGCGGCACGCCTCCGCACCTCGACCTGGTCGACGAGAAGTGCCTGGCCCGTCTGCTCGTCGACGCGGCTCGCGGCGGCTTGTTGACCAGCGCCCACGATCTCTCCGAGGGCGGCCTGGCCCAGGCGCTGGCCGAGGCGTGTCTCTACCGCGGGATCGGCGCCGAGGTCGAGGTGGACCCGGAGCACGCGTTCGTGGCGTTGTTCAGCGAGTCGGCCAGCCGGTGCCTGGTGACCGCCACCGACGGCAACGCCAAAGCGCTCGCGGCCATGGCGGGCAGTCTCGGTGTGCCGTGCGTCGAGATCGGCCGCACCACCGGCGCGACGCTGGTCGTGCGCGGACAGTTCGGCATCGGTCTCGACGAACTGCGCGCCGCCTGGACCGCGACCCTGCCCGAGGCCCTCGGCTGAGTCCTACGATGACCTCGGCCGAGCGCATCGCCTATGGCGCCGACCCGTCGCAGTACGCCGAACTCACCCGTCCGGAGGGCTCCCGGCGAACCGGGTCCCGGGGCGTCGTGGTGATCATTCACGGCGGCTTCTGGAAGGCCGAGTACGACGCTTCGCTGGGCCGCCCGCTGGCCGCCGACCTGGCCCGTCGCGGGTGGACCGCGTGGAACCTGGAGTACCGGCGGCTGGACCCAGCAGTGAGAGGGGCAATCGGAGGGGCAATCGGAGGGGCAATCGGAGGGGGTGGTGGCGTGCCCGCGACCCTCGACGACATCGCGGCCGGGATCGACGCACTCGCCGATCTCGACCCGGCCCGGCTCGGCACCGACACTTCGGTGCTGGTGACCCTGGGGCATTCGGCCGGTGGCCAGCTCGCCGCATGGGCCGCCGGCCGGCACCGCTTCGCGCGCTGGCGACCGGTGCGGGTTCCGG
>JBOFLE010000048.1:0-1034 GCA_051657705.1 Nocardioides sp.
TATAGAACCCATTTGAGATCTTTTATCAAGATGGATTAAAGTAATAAAGACAGTTCAATCGAATCATCATGGCATATTCGAGCAGTCTTAACGACCAAGAATGGGAAATCTTTGAACCTCTGTTGCTCAAGGTATTGCCTCAGAAAAAGAAGACACGCCCCCCAGAATGGACAAAGCGAGAAATTATTGATGGCATCCTGTATCAACTAAAAAATGGTTGCAATTGGGAAGACTTACCCAAAGATCTTCCACCCTACTCAACGGTGTATTGGCACTACAAGCAGTGGAGGGAAGTCGGAGTGCTCGAAGAACTGATGAGAGTTTTACATGGACAAGTACGTCAACAGCTAAAAAAAAAGCCCAAATGGACGACATTAATCATTATTGATTCGCAAGCAGTGAAAAATACCTGTAATGCTAGTGTCGATTCTAAGGGCTTTTGTTTCTACAAAGCGACAAATGGGATTAAAAGAAATCTCGCCATTGATACACTGGGATTTCCTTTCTTTACTCACTGTACAAGAGCTAATGTCTCGGATGATAAGGGATTGATTGAAATGCTGAGGCTTAATGTTAACTATTTCAAATCGAAACCTGTCAACATTCCCAAAATTACGATCTTATTAGACCATGGTTATCATCCAGAACATCTGGCAGAGGAATTAGAAAAAATCTATCCTCAAATCATGATAAAAATTAAGTTTGAACTCTCGACCAAGCCTTCAAAACAAGAAAAGGCTGCCCAGGGAAAATCGGGATTTATCCCAGCGATCGCTCGATGGGTGATTGAAAGATCCAATGCTTGGATGGAGAGATGCAAAATTCTGACTAAAAACTTTGAGAGAACCCTATCAAATGCAACTTCCAAAATCAACCTCTGTTTTATTAGATTGATGATTAAGAGACATCTAGCAGTTGATACTCTGGGTTTTCCCTTCTTTACTCATTGCACAAGAGCCAATGTCTCAGATGATGTGGGATTAATTGAGATGTTGAGGCAAAACATGGCTTATTTTCGGTCAAAACCACTCAAC
>JBOFLE010000049.1:0-6375 GCA_051657705.1 Nocardioides sp.
GTGACTTCTCGACCTGCTTTTGTGACCTCTCGGCGGGCTTTTGTGACGCGTCGGCGGGGGGTCAGACCCGGTTGATGGCCGAGACGACGGCCTTCAACGACGCCGTCACGATGTTGGCGTCGAGGCCGATCCCCCAGAGAATCCGGTCGCCGATCTCGCACTCGACGTACGCCGCGGCAGTCGCATCACCCCCCGCGGAGAGCGCATGCTCGGCATAGTCGAGTACCCGCAGTCCGTCGCGACCGACCCACCGGTCATCGCCATCCGCCCGCAACTGGGCGAACAATCCGTTGATCGCGTTGACGAACGACGCGATCGGGCCGTTGCCGCTGCCTTCCAGAGTGCGCGGTTCGCCGTCGACGTACACCTGGACCGTCAGTCTGTCCTCCCCCCCGCCCACGGAGGAGGTATACACCGAGTCCAGTTTCAGCGGGTTCTCCCGGTCGAGGTACTCCGCTCGGAAGATCGCCCAGATCTGGTCGGCCGGCATCTCACCGCCCTCGGCATCGGCGTGCTTCTGGATGACCCGGCTGAACTCGATCTGTGCCCGGCGAGGCAGGTCCAGCTTGTGCTCGGCCTTCAAGATGTAGGCCACCCCACCCTTGCCGGACTGACTGTTCACCCGGATTACCGCTTCGTAGGTCCGGCCGACGTCATGCGGATCGATCGGCAGATAGGGCGCCTCCCAGGCGATCTCACCAACCGGCTTGCCCTGCTCGGCGGCTTGTCGTTCAAGGTCCTCGAGCCCCTTCTTGATGGCGTCCTGGTGAGATCCGGAGAACGCCGTGTACACCAGATCACCAGCGTAGGGATGGCGCGGATGCACTGGCAACTGGGTGCAGTACTCGACCGTACGCCGGATCTCGTCGATGCCGCCGTCCACGGCGAAGTCGATCATCGGATCGATGCCCTGGCTGAACAGGTTCATGCCGAGCGTGACCAAGCAGACGTTGCCGGTGCGCTCACCGTGGCCGAACAAGCACCCCTCGACGCGATCGGCGCCGGCCATCAGGGCGAGCTCGGTCGCCGCCACGGCCGTGCCTCGGTCATTGTGCGGGTGCAGGCTGATCGCGGAGTGCGCACGCCGGGTCAGTTGCCGGGAGAACCACTCGATCTGATCGGCGTACACGTTCGGCGTGGACATCTCGACCGTGGCCGGCAGGTTCAAGATGATCTCCCGGCCGGCCTCCGGCTGCCAGATGTCGGAGACGGCTTCGCATACCTCGACCGCGAACTCCAACTCGGTGCCGGTGAAGATCTCCGGGGAGTATTGATAGCCGAATTCGGTCTGTCCGAGCAGTTCGGCAGCGTACTTCATCACGATCTCGGTGCCCCGAGTGGCGATCGCGACGCATTCGGCCCGATCCACCCCGAAGACCACTCGGCGGAACAGCGGGGCCGTCGCGTTGTAGAGATGCACGGTCGCTCGATCCGCTCCCACCAGCGACTCCACCGTGCGCGAGATCAGGTCCTCCCGGGCCTGGGTCAACACGGAGATCTGTACGTCGTCCGGGATCAGGTCGCTCTCGATGAGCTGCCGCACGAAGTCGAAGTCGGCCTGGCTGGCGCTCGGGAAGCCGACCTCGATCTCCTTGTAGCCCATCGTGACCAAGAGGTCGAACATGGTCATCTTGCGGGCCGGCGTCATCGGGTCGATCAGCGCCTGGTTGCCGTCGCGGAGATCGGTGGACAGCCAGCGTGGCGCGCGGGCGACGCTGCCCGCCGGCCACGTCCGGTCCGGCAACTCGATGGGCGGAAAGGCGCGGTAGCGCGCCACCGGCATGCCGGAACTCCGCTGGAGATTGGCGGTGTTGCTCAGCCGCGATCGGGGCGGCCGGGTGCCGGTCCCGTCCGCGGCGGTCGATTCCGCGGGAGGCGGGGATGATGGTGAAATGCTCATGATTCCTTCTCGGATGCGGGACAAGGGACAACCGGCGCAACACGAACTCCGCTGCGAGCTGCCCGGTTCAGTCGGACTCGCAGCGGCAACCAAGGAGGAGTTGTCGCATCATGAGACCACCAGGGTAGCGCAGGAACTCCCGAACCGGATCAACGGTAGTATCTCGGCGGTGTTCCGACCGTGGCCGACTCGACTCGATGACCGACTCCGACATGCGCACGCATGACGTCCGGGCAAGGAGGGCCGCAGTGCCGCGAGTGATCGGCGTGCTGACCGGAATCGTCCTCGTGCTCGCCGCCGTCGGCTGTGCGGACCAACCGCAAGGCGAGTCGGCTGATCCCGCTCAGGTCGACTCGACCGAGGCGCCCGACCGCGGCGCCTGCCGCACGCTGGTTCCGGACGATCTGTCCAACGAGTCCAATGCCTCGAAACTGGTGGACTGCACCTCCGCGCATACCGCGGAGACGTTCCTGGTCGGCAAGTTGCCGGTGGACTTCGACGAGGCCGACTACGACTCGCCGTCATTGGCTGCCTACGCCTCGCAGACGTGCGCCAGCGGCTTCACGAAGTTCCTGAATACCGATGAGAGCACCAGTATGCGCAGCATCATCGGCTGGTTCTGGTTCCGCCCGTCCCGCGCGGCATGGTCCGACGGAGCCCGCTGGCTGCGCTGCGATGCCGCCGCGGGGTCGGCCGACAGCCCGCGATTGATTCCGCTGCCGAACACCGTACGGAATCTCCTCGAGGGCGGGCCGCAGGACAAGTGGATGGCCTGCGTTGACGCTCCCTCGGTCTCCGAGTCCCCCCGGGTACCGTGCTCGGAGCCGCACACCTGGCGGGCCGTCACCACGATCAAGCTCGGCGACGCGGATGGGAAGTATCCCGGCGACGCCAAGGCCAAGAAGCAGTCCAAGGACTTCTGCTCCGGCTCGGTGGATGCCTGGCTTGGCTACCCCGAGGAATTCGACTTCGGCTACACCTGGTTCGGCGCCAGCGCTTGGAAGGCGGGGAATCGGCACTCGATCTGCTGGGCGCGTACCAACAAGTGACCTGGTGGCCGGCCCGGGTGGCCGGGGGTATCTCTCGGTCCGCTGCCGTCATCGGCTTGCTCTGCACTGTGCTCGCCGGGTGCGGCTCCGGTCCGGACGGACCCGGCGGCATCGGACCCACGGGAGACTCCAGCGGCCCGGAACCGACATCTCGAGGCGGTAGCGATTCGCCGTCCGCGACGGCGAGCCAGGCGACGGCAAGCGCGCCGACCGAGCGCCCCGCACGGCGTGCCTGCTACCGGCTGACCCGGTCACAGGCGCTCGCCCCCACCAGCGACGTGCCGCCCAAGCCGTGCCGCAAGGTGTGGACGTCGAAGTCCTTCCGGGTGGGACCGCTGCCGAGCGTCGCGGACGGTCACCTCCGCGCGGTGGACTCGGCCAGTGTTCAACGGGCTGTCGCCAAGGTGTGCAAGCGACGGCTCGCGCGCTATCTCCGGGCCGATCCGGCCGACTTGCGCACCTCTATGGTGAGAGCGGTCTGGTTCACGCCCACCGTCGAAGCGTTCGAGGCCGGCGCCAACTGGTTCCGTTGCGACGTGGTCGCCCTCGCCGATGCCGACCGCCTGCTTCCGCTACCTGCCCGCCTGAAGCGCTGGTACACGCGCCGACGCGCCGATGGCGAGCAGGACCAGAGGCTTCAGATGTGTGGAACCTCGAAACCCGGCAGCCCGGCGTTCGAACGAGTTGCGTGCGCACTGCCGCACCGCTGGAGGGCGATCAGGACGATCGACATCCCGCCGGATCGCGCCGGTGACTACCCGGGCCGGGCCGTCGCCCGCGAAGCCGGCGCCACCCCATGCACCGAGGCCGCGCGCGAATTGGCCCGAGACGCCCTCGACTTCCAGTGGGGATACGAGTGGCCACGCCGCAAACGCTGGAGCACTCAGCCCTGGGGCATCTGTTGGGCACCCGCCGACGGATCCTGAGGAGATATTGCTGATCAGCGCCTCACTCATCCAGTAGCTGCTCACGATCACGCCAGCACAGGCGGAGCAAAGTGAGTGCGCTGGCTGACAATCGGGGGCCGAGCCGGTCGATGGCTTCCGCGGTGAACGGCATGTCGGTTCGTCCGTCGCGGCCGAGAACCCGTCCCTCGTCATTGGTGTCCACGAGGTCTGCGAACAACCGATCGAACACCACGTCCTCGACCACGGCGACGGTCAGCTGGACGGCCCCGAGCTCCAAGGGCTCCATCGCCAGGCCGTAGTGCCAGAGTCGAAGCCCAGCCTCGGCGCGTGCTCGATCGAATGATCGGAACGGCTCCTCATGTGAGTAGTCGATCCGCCGGGAGGTCGAGCCGTCGTGCTCGGGATTTCCGAGGAACTCCTCGGAGAACTCGCGCATGATGTTGCGCCACAACGAGAAGTCATTGCGCACGTCGGCCGGATCGACCGAGGACGGCTGGAATTCACCGGCGGGCATCACGTGACACAGGCCGCCGCCGTCCGCGACCTTTCCGCCGTCGCGCTCATGCAGCACGAACCGGTGCCGACCGCCCGACCGGTCGCACCGGATCGTCAGCGTGCTGATCCCCGGCGACATCAGCAGCCGTTGAGGGTCGAAAGGATCACCGATCGCCGCGCGCAAGGGCAGGGCGCTCCAACCTGGCTCTGAGCGGTTCGAGGCAAGCCACGCCGCCTTGAATTCGTGCGCGAGGGCCTGCTTGACGTCGAATAGCTCGAAGAAGGTGGTCGTTCCGAAGGTCAGCGCCAGTCCGTGATCGGACCGCAGTTCGAGTAGCCGGTAGCTCAGCCGGTTCTCCAGAAGCCGTGGCCGGACGAGATCCCGCACCGCTCGGCTGTAGCCCGCGTACCGTTCGCCCCGATCGGTCAGCGGCAGCACGTGCTCCAACGATCGCGGTGGGCGAGCCGGCCGCTGCCGGTCGGACCACTCCAACCGCACCGAGCCCAAGGGAACCGGCTTCTCGAGCAACCAGCCGGGACCGGCGAGCAGATGGCCCCCGGGTGCCCGTTGTGGTTCCGGGTAGAGCCAGGCGGCCAGTTCGGTCAGCTCGCGACCTCGTACCCCCGGCGCGTTTCGCACGTGGAGCCATTCCTCCTGGCTGCGTCGTACGTCCGCGGCGATGTCGTTCGGCGACGGGATGGCCGATCTGGAGTCGGTCCGGTCTTTCGTCCGGTGCGAGATGTCGTCGGCGATCGCTAGCGCGGGTGCCGGCGGGCGGAACGCCTCCGGACGTGCCTGGAGCGGGGTGACCAGTTCGTCGAAGGCGCGTCCGAAGTACCGGCTCAGTAGGGTCCTCGTCCCCGGCCTGGCGGTCGGGCGGCCGTCGGTGCCGAGGCGTTCCCGGCGGGCCAGTCGTTGCAGGTGTCGCGAGCTGATGGTGGCGTCGATGCGTTCGCGACGCGCGAAGTCCTCCAGGTCCCGCGCGGCCGACTCATAGCTCAGCCCGCGCTCGTAGACCAGGCGCGCGAGGAGCGTGGCCGGTGGCGTCACGTTGTCTCCCGAGTGCCGCACCTCGCCATTCTGGCAGCGGGACCGGATGTGTCCACCGCGAGCGTTCAACGTAGTGCTAGCATTGATATCAGGAGGTGCCCATGGCGGCGATTAGCGTACGCGACCTGGATGACGACGTAACTGCCCGTCTAAAGGTCCGGGCCGCGCGACACGGGCGGTCGATGGAGGCTGAGGTCCGAGCTATCCTCACCGACGCGGTCGAAGCGACCGCGGACGAGCGGCCCAACCTCCCGCAAGCGATCCGCCAACGCTTCGCCGCGACGGGCGGCATCGAGGTGCCGGTTCCACCTCGGACCGACATGCCTCGCGCGGCGGACCTCTCGAATCTGTCGTGATCGTTGTCGACACCAACATCATCTCGGAGATGATGCGCGGCGAGCCACACCGGAAGGTGCTCGCGTGGGTCGACGGGGTAGGGACACTACACACGACCGCGGTCACGCTCGCCGAGATCGACTACGGCATCGCACGATTGCCCGCCGGCCGCCGCAAGGATCGACTGGCCACGACCGCGGCGGAGGTATTCGCCGCCTTCGGCGACGTGATCCTGGCTTTCGACGCCCGCGCCGCGCGCCGCTACGCGAGGATCGTCGCCGATCGTGAGCGGACCGGGCGACCCATCGCCGCCGCGGACGCGCAGATAGCCGCGATCTGCGACTCTCGGCGGGCGACGCTGGCCACCCGCAATACGGGCGACTTCGACGGCACCGGCATCGGCCTCATCAATCCCTGGGACTGACCGATTGCCTCGATCTGGGAGAGCCTCGCCGAGGGCGGTTTCCAGGACTGCAGCGCCTCATGGAAACGGACCGATGCCGGCTCATAGTGACCCGTCCCACCCGCGGCAGTGCAGACCGGCGGTTGTCGGCCCGCCCTGCCTGTGATCGGAGCACGTCCGCCACGGCCCCTCCCCGGGCCGACAGCTCCCGGGCCGAAACTGACGCACAGGTG
>JBOFLE010000050.1:0-6975 GCA_051657705.1 Nocardioides sp.
TTTGTGACGTGTCGGCGGGTCAGGGGAGGAGAGCCGAGCGTGCGGGACGGACCCGGTCGGCGCCGTCGGCCGGGGCGGGCTGATCGCAGAAGTAGAGCTCGGCTCGGCGCCTGCCGTCGGCACGCTCCGTGACGAGCAAGACGGCATCCTTCCCGTCGTAGCTCACCGCGACGGCCTGCCGATCGGCTGCCGGCACCCCGATGTCACACGGTGGCGCCGACTTCTCGCCAACGGACGCCGCCGGAGCACCGAGGCTGCCGGCGATCTCGGCGGCGTCGACCCGGAAGTGGTCGACCCGGATCACCGGCGCCAGAGCCGGCTCGGGCGGGGCCTCGCGCAGCATCCCAGTCCTCGGAGCCTGCTCGGGCTCGGCCGCCCGACCTCCGCCCGCGTCCGCGCCCCGATCGCTCTCGGCCAACCTGTCGTCGGACTCGGCCGGTGCCGATGCGGAGTCCGCGGCGTCGGTGGCGGCCGGATCGCCGCGATCCGGGAGCACTCGCGGCACCGAGAAGCCCAAAACGGCCACGGCGGCCGCGGCCACCAGCGAGGCGCCCACCCGGCGCCGGCGTCGGGCGGCCAGGTCGACCACGGGCGCCGGAGGCGACTCGGCGGCCAGGGAGGCGATCAGGTCGTCCATCCGGTTCGCCACGTCGGCAGGCATCGGTCCGGTGGCCCGGGCCTCGCCGAGCAGGCGGCGTACCGCTTCGATCTCGGCCGGGTTCGATCCGGGGTCGCGAGCGTCGGCCTCCTCGTCGGTCATCTGCGGTCACCTCCTTCGGCGTTCGTGGCATCGGTCGAGAGTGCGAGTCGGCGCGTCACGGCGGTCCGCGCGGGCTGTCCGTGGATCTGACGGCCGAGCCAGGGTCTCGGTTCCGGTTCGCCGTCCCGGTCGTCGGGACGGGTGGCGAGAGAGTCGTCGGGACGGCTGGGCGGACCGACGGCAGGAACTCGGCCAGGGGGCCCGCCAGCTTGGCTCTCCCGCGGGCGCAACGCGACTTCACGGTGCCCTGGGCCACCTCGAGCATCGACGCGGCCTCGGCGACCGAGTAGCCCTCCATGTCCACCAGCACCAAGGCCGCCCGTTGCTCGGCCGGTAGCAGGTTCAGGGCGGACAGCACGGCCCGTCGGCGTTCGGCGAGCACGAGGTCATCGGCCGGATCCGTCGGAGAGGCCGGAGCCGGGAATCCGTGGCCGGCGTACTCCGGCGGTTCATCGGGCAGCTGATCGGTGTGCCGCACCTTGGCGGCGCGCAGCCGGTCCAGGCAGGCGTTGACCACCACGCGATGCAGCCACGTGGTCACCGCCGCGTCGCCACGAAACGACCCGGCGCGCCGGAAGGCGGCGATCAGGCCGTCTTGCAACCCGTCCGCGGCGTCGGTGGGGTTGCCCATCGTGCGCAACGCCACCGCCCACAGTCGGTCCCGGTGCCGAGCGAACAGCTCGCCGAACGCGTCGGAGTCCCCGGCGACGTGCGAGCGGAGCAACGCCAGATCGTCCCGGTCGTCCGGGCCTCGCGGCGCGGCGTCATCGGCGGTCATTCAGCCGCTCACCCCTCGGGCTCACTCCCGCGCACCGTGATCTCGGCCACCCTGCCCCGGAACCGGCTGTCGTCGTCCTTGGGCAGGCGGGTGAACCAGATCGTGAGATAGCGGCCTTCGACCGGTTCCGGGAACGTCACCCGCAGCTTGTCGTCGACCACCTCGTAGGAGTCGATCGGCCGGAGATCGCCGACGGCCTTCGGCGGTGTCGCCGACACCGACAATTGCACGGTGGCCGGCCCACCACGCAGGTCGACGGCGGCGCTGGAGACCAGGCGCTCGGCGCCGAGATCGACGATCAGGCCCACGCCGTCCTTGATTCCACCGGGGCCGAAATTCTGGTTGTACCCCGAGGTGCGCCAGTCGGTCTCCGGGTCACCGTCGAAGGTGAGGTCCACCAGGTCCGGTTGCTCGCTCGGGGGATCGCCCTCCGGGTCGAAGTCGGCGACCCCGGCCAGATCCAGCTTGCCGGCCGTCGGCGGCTTCGTCGCCGGTGCCGACGACGCTCGGTCCGGCCGCTCCTCGTCCTGCGGCGCCGGATCTCCCGCGGCGATGTTGTACGCCGCGAGCATCGCGAGCAACACCAAGGAGGTCACCGCCAGGCCCGCGGCGACATAGAGCCACATCCGGCCGGGAGCCAACCCCTGATGCTCCCCCGTCGCAGTCCGGCTCGGCGATTGCCGGCGATCTCGCCAGGCGAACGGCCAGAACTCTCCGCTGGCCGTACCGGCGCCGACCGCCTCGCCGGCCGGACCGTTCGCCCCGGTGCCGAGGCTGACGGCCGATGGTCCGTCGGGCACGGGGGCACGCGGCCGTCGTGCGGGTTCGCCGCCGACCGGCTCGGGTGCGAACAACGGTCTCGGCTCGGGGGTCTCGAAGGGCGGCGGTGGCGGCGGCGGTTGCGGGCGCGGGCTGAACCAACTGACGTCCCCGTCATCCTCGAAGATCGGCATGCCGGCCTGGGTGACTTCCAGCTCGGGTTCCTTGATGCGCCTACCCCGGGCGGTGGCCGAGGACGGCCCCTCCGGAGACGGGCTGGGGAGCGGCAGGACTGGCTCCGGGTCGCTCGGTGCCTGCGCGAGGCCCCCGCTGACTTCTGAACTGACTCCCGGGCTGACTTTGGGGCCGGCTTCTGGGCCGATGTCGCTCCCCGCGCTTGCCGCGGACTCCGCGTTCGTCCCACCACCGCCCGCGCGCTCGCCGAGCCGCGTCGTCGGCGGGGCGTCGACCGGCACCTCGCGGCGTCGGCGTGGGGTGCCGGAGAGCGGTCGCGAGCTCGCCACCAGCGCTTCGGTGGCCGCGACTTCCGACAGGTTCCCGACGAACGCGGTCGCCGCCTCGTAGATGTCCTGTGCGCTGGCGATCTCCTTGGCGATGCGCGCGTACCCCTTCCGCTCACCCGGCGAGATCACCTGTTCGCAGATCGCGTCGAGCGCCGAGGGCACGCCGGCCCGCACCTGCCGCGGGCGCAGCGCGCGGCCCGCCTCCACCGGGGCCGCCGGCACGCGTGACGGGTGCCTCCCGGGCCAGCGACCGGTCAGGCCGGCGTACAGCGTGGCGGCCACGTCAACCACATCCGCCGCGTTCTCCGCCGGCGGCAATCCGAGCAACGCCGCGTCGACGGCCGTGCCGACGATCCGGATCGACCCGGTGTCGTCCAGCAGGACGTTCTCCGGCAGCAACCGGCCGTGGGTCGTGCCCGCCGCGTGCGCGGAGGTGATCGCCGCCGCGACCTCGGCGGTCAGCCACGCCGCGCGCCGTGGTTCCAGTGGCCCTCCGTCGAGCAGCTGGTCCAACGACGTGCCGTCGGACCACTCGGACACGACGTAGCAGAGGCCGTCTCGGTCGTCGGCGTCCAGTACTCGGAGGAACCTCGGGTCACCGAGTGCGGCCGACCGCCGCCCGGCGGCCATCAGCAACCGGGCCCGCGGATCGTCTCCGCCGATCAGGTGCACGGCCACGTCGCGGGACAGCACCTCGTCGTGGGCGCGCCAGAATCTACCGCCGCGCGTCTCTTGCAGGAGATCGATCAGGCGGTAGCGATCGGCCAGCACATCGCCCGGCCTGCGGGAGTGCTTGGCTGCGGTTGTCACTGACTACCCCTTGCGAATTCCCTCGCGCCGATTTCGGCCCGGCATACTCGAACTCCGCCTCATGGTAGCCCTGAGGAGATCCGTCACCTCGGGCATGCGCAGAATCCGAGCCATCATAAAGAACGTTCCGGCCGCCACCGCAACCACGATCAGCAGTGTCGCCGAGGCCCAGAGCTGTTCGCCTGCGTGGGTGGTGGGGTCCGCGACGAGCGCCGCCAGACCGCGATGTACCGAGAATGCGGCGATACTCGCGACCAGCGCCGCCGGCAGGATCCGAGCGAGGAACGCCGCCAGTCGCCCGGTTTCCAGGCCGCCGAGCCGGCGTCGGAGCACGAGGTAGGAGACGCATGCGCCGACGACGTACGACGTGCCGTAGGCGACGACCAGCGCGGGTGCGGTCTGCTCCCGGTTCGCCCGCGAGACCAGCGTGATCGCCAGGATGATGTTGGTCAGCGCGACCGCGCACTGGATGAAGAAGACGGTCCGGTTCAGCTCGAGTGCGTAGAAGCCGCGCAAGACCAGGTAGTGCACGGTGAAGAACACCAGACTGATCCCGAACAAGATCAGCGAAGGAACGTAGAGATCGACGGTCGCGGCGGCCGCCGCGCTCCAGCCGAACGTCACCCGGGCCAGCATCGGCGCGATCACCGGCAGCAAACACGCGAACGGAACGATCACCGAGAGCGCGGTCCGGATCGTCTGAGCCAGGGTTCGGGCGAGTTCTCGCAGTGCGTCCGGCCGGTCGCCGTCGCTGGCGTGATCGGCCAGCCGCGGCAACACGGCGGTGGCCAACGAGACCGTGACGATCGAGTGCGGAACCATCGCGAGCAGGAACGCATAGGCGTAGACGGTGTAGCCGGTGCCGGGATCGGACTCGCACGAGACCGCCGTACCTCCGGAGGCGAGCTTGACCACGACCGTGTAGGCGATCTGGTTGACGATGACGAATGACAACGTCCAGACGCCGAGTCGGAAGGTGGTGCGGAGGCTCGTCTCCTGAGCGGTCGCCGAGCGGAAGTCGAAACGGGGTGAGAAACGGAAGCCGGCCGCCCGCAGGTAAGGAATCAGGATCGCGAACTGCACCACGATCCCGGCGGTGGAACCGAGGCCGAGCAAGAGCTCCTGACCGGGCGAGAACCCGCCACAGAGGTCCGCTCCCCGTGCCGGACCGTAGCTGAGGAGGTAGGCGATCAGCACCAGGACGGCGATCGCGTTGTTGGCGATCGGGGCCCACATCATCGGGCCGAACTTGCCGCGGGCGTTGAGGATCTGGCCGGCCAGCACGAACATCCCGTAGAAGAACACCTGCGGTAGGCAATACCGGGCGAAGTCCACCACCGAGTCCAACTGCGCGGCCATCTCCGGTTCGAAGTACGCCGGATTGAGGAAGAGCCGCATCAGCCAGGGCGCGCCGATCACCATGGCGACGGTGACCAGTCCGAGGAAGAGGGTCGCCGCCGTCACCACCCGATTGGCGTAGGCGGCACCGCCGTCGGCGTCGGCCTTCATGGAGCGCACCAGTTGCGGTACCAACACGGCGTTGAACACGCCGCCGGCCAGCAAGATGTAGAGCATGTTCGGGACGGTGTTCGCGATGTTGAACACATCGGCGGCCAGCAGGTTGCCGATCGCGGCCGCCAGCAGCACCGCCCGCAGCAGTCCGCTGATCCGCGAGAAGGTGGTGCCGATCGCCATCACGGCGCTCGCGCGCAGGAGGGGTTCCGGCCCGCTCACCGTCGATTCGTTCGTGGTCGATCCACTCATGTGACCCCGCTCGTCAGGTGACTCCGCTCGCGCGCCACCGGCCGGGCGGCCCGGATCCGTCGGGTCAGGCGCACGGCGATGGCGCTCAGCAGCAACGCGACGCCGACACCCATGATCAGCCAGATGATCCGGCCGACCTGCGCCGACCGCACCGGCAACTGGGTGGATGCCCCCAGCGGTCGCTTGGCGGTGTCGGTGACCATGAGTTCGAAGTCGTGAACCCCGGACCGGCTCGCCGACACCGCGAGGATGTCCGCGTACTTCTCGCCGGGCGCCAGCCGGATCGAACCCGGATCCTCGATCTCGACCGCGGTGCTGCCGTCGCCCGGTCTGAGCCGTACCCGGACCGGATAGTCCAGTCCGTTGGTGACCGTCACCGGGAGCTTGCCGGTGCCGCTGGGCAGCCTCAGCGAGCGCGGCGTGGTGATGGCGATCTTACCCAGCTCGTCGCGGATCCACTCCTGGCCCGCCTCCGCGGTCGCCCGCGCGGCCATCGGTCTGGCGCGATCGGAGTACGACGCGGCGCTCAGGGCGGCCTCGGTGACCTGGGTGCCGCTTCCGGAATTGCGCACCAGCGTCGCCTGCAGGATCTGCCCGCGTTCGATCAGCTCGCCGGCGGAAGCGAGGACATCGGCCGGCAGTTCGCGCTTGGTCTGCCGTTTCGGGTAGCCGAGATCACGTCTGGTGACCGGCTTCAGGCTCTCGCCCGTGACCGCGCCATCGATGGTGGTCAGCTTCAGCCAGCCGAGTCGGTCGAATCCCTCGAAGAACTGCGCGGCCGAGATCGCGCCGTCGGCCGGATCCCACTGCCGGGGGAACTGGACGACGAGGGAGTGGGTGCGAGAGTCGTCGCCGAGCAAGCGCAAGGCGGCTTGGCTGAGGATCATCTGCCGCAACTGCAGCATGCTGCGGTTCTCGCCCGGACCGGGACCGGACCACGCGAACCGGGAGGTCGTCAGGTCTCTCCCGCCGATCCGGGCGCGCGCCGGTGGCGGACCGGCGTACGCCTTGCGGCCCACCAGCACGAGATCGGCGTCGCCCAGCTCGCCATAGGTGGCCGGTGGCAGTGCCCCCCGTGGCGGCGCGACTCCGAAAGACGTCCGGACGTCGAGCCGCTCCATCTCGGTCGCGGATCGGCTCCAGGCGTAGTCGAGCAACCCGCGGTGTCCCTTCGCCAGGCTGGCGGCCACGTCGAGATCGCCGTACGGCAGCGAGACGACCGCGCCGGGCTGCTTGGGTTGCCGGAGTACATCCAGCAACCGCTGGTGCCAGTCGGCGGCGTCGGCGGCATCGTCCTCGGAGATCCCGGGCTTCGGCGGCTCGACTCCGTCGATCGGCTCGGCCGGTGAGGGATCGTCGGTGGTCGTCGAAGGAGGGTCGGACGGATCGGCCGTGGGCTGGTCGCTCTGATCGCTGGGTTCGGCAGTCTGTTCACCCGGTTCCCCCGGGTCAACCGCCGACTCGTCGGTCTCCTCCGCTCGATCGGCGGGCAGCGTCGACGACAGATCGAAGGGGAGGTTGCCGGCGGCAAGGTGCTCGGCGGCCGCCGGCACGGCCGGGTCGATCAGCCAGGTCAGCGG
>JBOFLE010000051.1:0-4744 GCA_051657705.1 Nocardioides sp.
GCGAGCGATTGCAACAACCCGAACGGCCCGTGCACGTTGGGACCGATCCGGTGCTGCATCCGGGCCACCACCCGGCGCTCGGCCCAGATGTTGAACAAGGTGAGCAGCACGAGCAGCCCGAAGATCAGCACCGCCTTGAAGACAATCAACCAGGCCGGGTCCCGGCCGAAGGCGCTCAAGTCGTCGGCGGCCAGCGGGACACCGCCGCCCCACGTCGCACTCACGAGTCCGAACCTTTCACGCTTACCGCGCTGCCGGGGCTGGACAGCCCCGCCAGCACTCCCGCGCCGTGCGAGTTGGCCGGCACCCACACCACCTGGTCAGGCAGGTCCGCTACCTCCGCCGGCAAGGTGACCGATCCGCGATCACCCTCGACGGCGAGCATCGCCGGGCGGCCTAGCCGGTCGTACTCGGTCTGACTGACCCGGGCGACCGGGCGCCGCGCGGTGCCGCGCAAGTGCTCGTCGCCGGCCTGCAACGCTCCGTTGTCCAGCATCTGCTTCCAGGTGGCAAGGGTCCACGTGTGCTTACTCGCCGCCTTTGCTCTGGCTCGGGCCTTTGGTGTCTTCGCGAGCTTCGCCGGTTTCGTGCGTGAGCCGTCCCAGGGTCCCAGCGCGGTCATGTCCGCGCGCGCCTCGGCCACGGTTCGGAACCCCAGCGGCCGGCCCAGTTCCTCGGCGATGCCGGCCAGCACCCGGAGGTCCGGGAGCGAGGTGGGATCGGCCAGCACGGCGTCGAAAGTCCGCGTGCGCCCTTCCCAGTTGACGAACGTCCCGGCCTTCTCGGTCACCGGCGCGACCGGAAACACCACGTCGGCCAGCGCGGTGACCTCGGTCTGCCGCAGTTCGAGACTGACCACGAACGAGGCCCGGGCCAACGCGGCCGCGGCCGCCGCGGGATCCGCCAGGTCCGCCAGTTCCACGCCACCCACGACCAGGCCCCCGATGTCGACATGCGGCTCCCCGTCGACCTCGCGGGGTCCGAGCACCGCCAGGATCTCGTCGCCGCTCCGGCCCACCTTGGCCGGCAGCGACTCGACACCCCACTGGGTGGCCGCGTCGACTCGAGCGGCATTGTCGACCACCGGCCGACCGCCCGGGAGCAAGGTCGGCAGGCACCCGGCCTCGACGGCGCCGCGGTCGCCGGCGCGGCGCGGCACCCAGGCCAGGCGGGCGCCGGTGGCCGCTGCCAACTCGGCCGCGGCACTCAGCGCGCCCGGGGACTGACCGGCGCGCTCCCCGACCATGATCACCGAACCGGAGCCCAGACCGAGCGAGCGGTCCGCGGCAAGCAAGGTCAGCGCTTCGGCCTCGGCGCCCGGCATCGTCGCGAGGATCCGCGCGCCCAGCTTCTCCAGGCCGCGCGAGGTGTACGGCGCGACGGCGACGACGGAGGTACCGCCGCGCACCGCCTTGCGCAGCCGGAGATAGACGGCGCCGGCCTCGTCCTCGGGCTCCAGGCCGACGAGCAGCACGGTGTCTGCGGCCTCCAGCCCGGCGTAGGTGACCGCGCCGGTCCGATGATCATCCTCGGCAGAACCTTCCTCCGCGGGGCCGGTCAGCACCACGTGCGTGCCCAGGAACGCCGCCTCGTCGGCGGCATAGGGGCGAGCCCGGAAGTCGATGTCGTTGGTCTCGAGCGCCACCCGGGCGAACTTGCTGTAGGCATAGGCGTCCTCGGCGGTCAGCCGGCCGCCGGTCAGCACGGCCGAGCGGCCCGCGGCGCGCAGCCCGCGCGCCGCGACCGCGAACGCTTCCGGCCAGGACGCGGCCCGCAGTTCGCCGTCCTCGGTGTCGCGGATCATCGGGTACTTCAGGCGATCCGGGGACTGGGCGTAGTGGAAGGCGAAGCGATCCTTGTCGGTGATCCACTCCTCGTTGACGTCCGGATCGTTGCCGGCCAGCCGCCGCATCACCTTCCCGCGCCGATGATCGACGCGGATCGCCGATCCACAGGCGTCGTGCTCGGCGACGGACGGGGTGGAGACCAGGTCGAACGGCCGGGAGCGGAAGCGGTAGTCCGCCGACGTCAGCGCGCCGACCGGACAGATCTGGATCGTGTTGCCCGAGAAGTAGCTCTCGAAGGGCTCCTTCTCGTAGATGCCGACCTGCTGCAGCGCGCCGCGCTCGATCAGACTGATGAACGGATCGCCCGCGATCTCCTCGGAGAACCGGGTACACCGGGCACACAACACGCACCGCTCGCGATCCAGCAGCACCTGGGAGTTGATGTTAATCGGCTTCGGGAAGGTGCGCTTGACGCCGCCGTTCTCGGCGAACCGGGACTCGGCCTGGCCGTGGGACATCGCCTGATTCTGGAGCGGGCACTCGCCGCCCTTGTCACACACCGGACAGTCCAGCGGGTGATTGACCAGCAGGAACTCCATCACGCCCTGTTGCGCCTTGTCCGCCCCCTCGGAGGTGAGCTGGGTCCTGACCTCCATGCCCTCGACGACGGCCAGGGTGCACGAGGCCTGCGGCTTCATCCGCCCGGGCGGGCCCTGCATCTGGGTCGGCGGCGCGGTGGTGCCGTCCGGATGGGGGCGGCCGGGCATCCACACCTCGACCAGGCACTGACGACAGGCGCCGACCGGAGCCAACAGCGGGTGATCGCAGAAGCGCGGGATCTCGATACCCGCCCGCTCGGCGGCCCGGATCACCAGGGTGCCCTTGGGCACGGTGACCGAGACGCCGTCGATGGTGAGCGTGACCATCTCGGTCCTCGGATCCGTTGGCGGGTCGTTCTTCTGCACCCTCTTCTGGGCCGTCTTCTGGGCTCCCGGCCCCGCCAGTCGGGCGGTCATGCGAAGGTCCCCGTGGGTTGCGGCGCCGACACCCGGGCGCGGTCGGTCGCGAACACGCTCGCCGCGGTCGGGTCGAACGGGCAACCGCCGTGCTCGAGGTGCGCGAGGTACTCGTCGCGGAAGAACTCGATCGACGAGGTGATCGGGCTGGTCGCGCCGTCACCGAGCGCGCAGAACGACCGGCCCAGGATGTTGTCGCACTGGTCGATCAGGAGGTCCAGGTCCGCCGCGCTGCCCGTCCCGTTCTCCAGATTCCCCAGGGTCTGCACCAGCCACCAGGTGCCCTCCCGGCAGGGAGTGCACTTGCCGCAGGACTCGTGCTTGTAGAACTCCGTCCAGCGAAGCACCGCCCGGACCACACAGGTGGTCTCGTCGAAGACCTGCAGGGCTCGGGTGCCGAGCATCGACTTCGGGGCCGGCGCGGTCTCCGCGCCGGGCCAGTACCCGGGTTCGCCGGGCTGGATCTGCTTGCCGGCCGCGACGCTCTCGAAGTCCAACGGGCAGTCCAGGTGCGCGGCCGTGAGCAGCGGCGTACTCGAACCGCCGGGAGTCCAGAACTTCAACTGATGACCGGGTCGCATCCCGCCGGCCAGATCGATCAATTCGCGCAGGGTGATTCCCAGCGGAGCCTCGAACTGACCAGGGTGAGCCACGTGCCCGGACACCGAGAAGATTCCGTAACCCTTCGATCGCTCGGTTCCCAAACCCGCGAACCAGCGCGCGCCGTCCTCGATGATGCTGGGCACCGACGCGATCGACTCCACGTTGTTGATCACGGTCGGGCAGGCATAGAGGCCGGCGACGGCCGGGAACGGGGGCCGCAATCGAGGCTGGCCGCGCCGGCCCTCCAGGCCCTCCAGCAGCGCGGTCTCCTCGCCGCAGATGTAGGCGCCGGCGCCGGCGTGAACTACCACGTCCAGGTCGAAGCCGCTGCCGTGGATGTTCGAGCCGAGATGACCCGCGGCGTAGGCTTCCGCGACCGCGGCCTGCATTCGCCGGATCACGTGCAGCACCTCGCCGCGGATGTAGATGAAGGCGTGATTGGCCCGGATCGCGAAGGCGGAGATCACCACCCCCTCGATCAGCGTGTGCGGACTGGCCATCATCAGCGGGATGTCCTTGCAGGTGCCCGGCTCGGACTCGTCGGCGTTGACCACCAGATAGTGCGGTTTCGGGTCGGTCGCGTCCTTGGCCGGGATGAAACCCCACTTCATCCCGGTCGGGAAGCCGGCACCGCCCCGGCCGCGCAGCCCGGAGTCCTTGACTGCGGCGACGACGTCTTCGGGGGGCATCGACAGCGCTTGACGCAGTGCCCGGTAGCCGCCCTGGGATTGATAGGCCGCCAGGGTCCACGAGCGCGCATCGCCCCAATTGGCGGTCAGCACGGGTGTCAGCGGGTCAGTCACCGGATCCTCCCTCGGATACGCCGTCTCTCGAATCGGCCCGCTCCGCCACTCGACCGGTGATGACGCGCGGAGAGTTCACCGGCAAGCCGGCGCGCTGGGGCCGGGGCCGGCGACCCGGGGCCGCCCATCCGTTGGCGCTGGCGATGTCGAGCCCGAGCAGCGACGGCTCGCCGGCACTCGGCCCCTCGTCGGCCCGACCGTCGGCGAAGCCGGCGAGCACCCGTTCGGCCTCGCGCCAGGTACAGATCCTCGGGCCACGGGTGGACCGGACCTCGGCTCCCGCCCGCAGGTCGTCGACCACCGCGACCGCCGACTCCGGCGTCTGGTTGTCCATGAACTCCCAGTTCACCATCATGACCGGGGCGTAGTCGCACGCCGCGTTGCACTCGATGTGCTCCAAGCTGACCATGCCGTCGGTGGTGGTCTCGTCGTTGCCGACGTCGAGATGCTCCTTCAGCGTGGCGAAGATCTCGTCGCCGCCCAACACCGCGCACAGCGTGTTGGTACAGACGCCGACGTGGTATTGGCCCGCCGG
>JBOFLE010000052.1:0-2985 GCA_051657705.1 Nocardioides sp.
GGGAATGTCGAGTCAACCGTCGTCATCCGGTCCACCTTTCCTGGTTGTAGCGGAGTCGTAGCGCGCTGGCACAGCGAACGTCCCGAGCGAATCTTGTGGATCTAACGCTACTCCACGCCGCCAGCTTCCCGGCGGAGGATCTCGCGGAGTTCGCCCAGAGCGTCACGACAGACACGATCTTGTATCTCCACCCGGGTCCCCGACGCATCGAGTCGGACAGACACGGATCCGTGCGGCCCGGATACCCCGACGAAGGCCAGGCCCACCGGCTGCCCGTCGGCCGGGTCCGGACCGGCCACCCCGGTGGTGCTGACCGCATAGGTCGACCCGGCCACCCGGATCGCGCCGGTCGCCATCCACTCCGCGCATTCGGCCGAGACGACCCCGTGCCGGTCCACCAGCTCCGCCGGCACGCCGAGCAGCGACATCTTCAGCTCGGTCGCATAGGTCACGAAACCGCCTCGATAGACCGCCGAGGCGCCCGGCACCGCGGTCAGGCTCGCCGCGAGGCGGCCGCCCGTCAACGACTCGGCCGTTGCCAGCGTGCCGCCCACCCTGGCCAACAGCACCATCACCTGGCGTGCCACGACCTCCATCGGTTCAGGTGCCGAGCCGGGTCCGGGCACGTCGGGTCCGGGCACGTCAGGTCCGGGCACCTCTGCCCCGCTGCTCACGGACGCTGACCAAGAACTCGTACCCCGACCACAGGGTCATCGCCACCGCCCCGGCCAGCAGGCCCTGGGCAAGATAGAACAACCCCTCGCCGATCGCGCCGAACACGTCGAACGCTCCGCCATGAGCGTCGCCATGCGGCAGCGGAAGGCACAGCCCCGACAGGGCGATCACCTGCAGGGTGGTCTTCACCTTTCCGCTCCAGGCCGCCGGCACCACGATGTCCTTCAGAATCGACAGCCGTAGCGCGGTCACGCTCCACTCCCGGACCAGCACGAGAATCGTCACCCACCACCAGATCTCGCCCAGGATGGAGAGTCCGACGAAAGCCATGCCGGTGAGCGCCTTGTCGGCGATCGGATCGGCGATCTTGCCGAAGTCGGTGACCAGGCCCCGGCGCCGCGCGATATCGCCGTCGATCTTGTCGGTGATCATCGCCGAGACGAAGATCACGAAAGCGGCGCACCGCCATCCGATGGAGTCTCCCCCGTCGGCCAACAGCGCCCACGCGAAGAACGGCACCATGACGATCCGGATCGCGGTGAGCACGTTCGGGAGGTTCCAATTGCTGGTAGTGGCTCCGGGTGCCCCGGACTGGCTCATGAGACTCCGATCCGATCGGCGATCAGGTCCACTCCGTGCGCGACCCGGACGACGGCCTCGACGACGTCGCCCACCTTCGCCACCCGGCCCGCGGGACCCGCGTCGCCAAGGGTGGTGATCCCGTCGACCTCCGGGCCCTGATGAGCGGACCGGCCTTCGATGCCCGAGGCAACGGACTCGACGAGGACCTCCACCCGCTCGCCGACCCGTTCCTCGGCGCGCTGGCTCATGAGCTCCTCGACCAGATCGGTCAACCGGCCCACTCGGGCGGCGATCTCGGCGGCGTCGAGCTTATCGTCGTACGTCGCCGCCTCGGTGCCCTCCTCGTCGGAGTACCCGAAGACGCCCGCGACGTCGAGGCGCGCCTCGACCAGGAAATCGCAGAGGGTCTCGAAGTCGGCCTCGGTCTCACCGGGGAACCCGGCGATGAAGTTGGAGCGTACTCCGGCCTGCGGCACCAGCTTGCGCGCCCGCTCCACGAGATCCAGGAAGCTCTCGGCATCACCGAAGCGGCGCATCCGCCGCAGCAGCGGACCCGAGGCATGCTGGAACGAGAGATCAAAGTACGGCACCACGCCCGGGGTGTCCGCGATCACCTCCAGCAACCCCGGACGCACTTCGGCCGGCTGCAGGTAGGAAACCCGCACCCAGGCGATGCCGTCGACCGCGGCCAACTCGGGCAACAGCGTCTCCAGGAGCCGGAGGTCGCCGAGATCCTTGCCATAGGAGGTGGAGTTCTCACTGACCAGGAAGAGTTCGCGTACGCCGGTCGACGCCAGCCACCGGGCCTCCTCGACCACCTCGGCGGGCGGCCGGCTCACGAAGGATCCACGGAACATCGGGATCGCGCAGAAGGTGCATCGGCGGTCGCATCCGCTGGCCAGCTTGAGCGGAGCGGAGGGCCCCTCGGCCAGCCTGGTCCGGTGCCCCGCACCGAAACCGTGCCCCGGCACCGAGACAGCCGACGCGGCACGGTCGACCGGGCTGATCGGCAACAGCCGGCGCCGGTCCGAAGGCGCATGCGCGGGCAACTTCTCGCCGGCGAGAATCCGGCGCAGCCGAGCCGCGATGTCCGGATAGTCGTCGAAGCCGAGCACCGCGTCGGCCTCGGGCAGCGAGGCGGCCAGCTCCGCCCCGTACCGCTCGGCAAGACAACCCACCGCGACGACCGCCTGCGGCCGCCCTCCCGCCTTCTCCTCGGCGGCCTCGAGGATCGCGTCGACCGAATCCTTCTTGGCCTGCTCGACGAAGCCACAGGTGTTGACGAGGACGGTGTCGGCCTCTCCCGGCTCGGCGACCAACCGGAACCCGTCGGCCGCGAGCCGTCCGGCCAGCTCCTCGGAGTCCACGTCGTTGCGGGCGCAACCGAGCGTGAGAACGGCGACCGAGAGCGGCGGCCCGGAGAGTCCGGACGGCCGCCCGGTCGACGCTACGGTCGACGCTGCGGTCGTTTCCCGGGCCGATCGCCCGGTGGATGGCGGGATCGAATCATTCATCGCCTGTCGAGTATCCCCTAGGAGTGGCACGAGCCCCGAACGACCCGGAGCCGAACCCCGCATGCGACGACGTTCAGGGCGTCTTGGCTGAGGGCGTCTTGCCCGGGTCCGGTGTCACGAAGGTAGCTTCGGCGGGCTCCGCGGTCGCACCCAGGGCGCCGCGCGGCACGCCGGCGACCGCAACCCGCACCGCGTCGCCTTCGGAGGCGCTGAC
>JBOFLE010000053.1:0-13692 GCA_051657705.1 Nocardioides sp.
CGCCCCGAGCTCGCCGAGTGCCGGCCTCTCCATTCGATAGTGGGTCCATTCCGGCATGCCGCGAGCGCCGAGCGAGGAGTAGAAGTCGATCGCCGGCTGGTTCCAGCCCAGCACCCACCACTCCAACCGGGGATATCCACGGGCGACGCAGATCTCCGCCAGCCTGGCCAGCATTGCTCGGCCGATTCCGGTGCCACGCTGCGCGGGATCGACGTACAGGTCCTCGAGCCAGATGCCGTTGCGGCCGGTCCAGGTCGAGAACGTGAGATACCAGAGGGCCATCGCCACCAATCGCTCGTCGACTTCGGCGACCTCGGCGAAGGCTGTCGGCTCACCCTCGGCCGGGAAAAGCACCTTCTCGAAGTCGGCTTCAACCGCCTGCACCGCATCGGGTTCCCGCTCGTACGCCGCGAGCTCGTGCACCATGCGCAACAGGTCGGGCAGATCGGAGCGCCGGGCCGGACGCAGCACGGCGACGGCGTCACCGCCGGCCACTCCTCGGAGTGGCGTGATCGGCCGGTCCCGGTTCACGTCGCGGTCCCTAGGCCTCGTCCGGGCGGCTACCGGCCGGCGTGGCCGTCCTGACCTGCCCGACGGCAGATCGCCCCACGATCTGCTGCTCGGTGATCGTGCGCTCGGAGTTGGCGCGGCCGACGAAAGCCACCGCCCAGTGCACCAAGGCCGTGACGCGCGACTTGAACCCAGTGATGTACACCAGATGCAGGCCCAGCCACATCAGCCAGGCGACGAAGCCGGTGAAGCGCCATCCGAACACGATCGCGACCGCCCGGAAGCGGCTGATGATCGCCATCGACCCCTTGTCGTGATACCGGAATGCCGGCCGCGCGGCCGCATCCGGCCCGCGCAGCCGGTGCTGGATCTCGGCGGCGGCGTACCGCCCGCCTTGAATCGCGACCTGCGAAACACCGGGAAGGCCGCTCAGATCGATCATGTCGCCCACGACGAAGACCTCCGGGTACTCGGGGAGGGTCAGGTCGGGTTCGACTCCGATGCGACCGGCCCGGTCCACGGTCGCGCCGGTCTGCCCAGCAAGAATCCCACTCAGCGGGTTGGCGCGCACTCCGGCGGCCCAGACCTTGGTCGAAGAGTCGATCCGACGACTGGTGCCGTCGGCGTGACGCACCGCGACATAGTCCTCGCCGATGCCGGTCACCATCGTGTCGAGGTGCACGTCTACGCCGAGTTTGCGCAGCTCCCGGTGAGCTCGACCGCCGAGCTTCTCACCGAAGCTGGGCAACACCTGGCCGACTCCGTCGATCAATAGGATGCGGGCATCGCCGGTGTTGATCGCCCGGAAGTCCCGTCGCAGGGTCCGTCTCGCGAGTTCGGCGATCTGGCCCGCCATCTCGACACCGGTCGGCCCGGCACCCACCACGACGAAGGTCAGCGCCGCGGCGGTGTCTTCGCCATCGTTGGCCAGCACTTCTGCCCGCTCGAACGCGGTGAAGATCCGCCCCCTCAGCTCCAGGGCGTCGTCGATGCTCTTCATGCCGGGGGCGAACTCGGCGTACTCGTCGTGGCCGAAGTACGAGGTCTCTGCCCCGGCGGCAACGATCAGGGAATCGTACGACGCCACTCGTGTCCCGCCCTCACCACGGTGCGTGAGCGTGCGCGCGGCGAGGTCGATCCCGGTGACCTCGCCGAGGAGCACGGTCACGTTGCGCTGCCGCCGCAGGATCTCGCGAGTAGAGGGGGCTATCTCGCCTTGCGACAGGATCCCGGTCGCCACCTGATAGAGCAGCGGTTGGAACAGATGATGGGTGGTCCTCGCGATGACCGTGACGTCGACGTCCGCTCGACGCAGGGCTTTAGCCGCGAACAGGCCCCCGAATCCCGAGCCGATGATCACCACCCGGTGCCGCTGGTTCATCTCGTCTCCTCCCCTCTCCCGCGCACCACGGTATCTGCCGTTGTCCCGGCTCTTGTTGCCTCCCCCGCGGGCCGGCATCTGCGCGGCTGTCCCACCGGCATTCGTGACGCCTCGCCGCGCATTCGTGACGCCTCGCCGCGCATTCGTGACGCCTCGCCGTGCATTTGTGACGCCTCGCCGTGCATTTGTGACGCCTCGCCGTGTCTTCGGCGGCAACTTTGTCGCGGGCAGTGGCGTCTCAACGAAAGAGAACGAGACGACTGCCGGTGCGGGAGGCCACGATGGGAACGACAGACAACATCACGCGAGCGAGCCGGCTGCTGGCCCGGCTGATCATCGTGGCGTTGATCGGACTGCTGAGCCTGGCGATCGTCGCCGCCATCGGTCTCGGCGCCGAGGCGATGTACGACGACTCCGAACAACACGCGGCACCCCGCGGCCTGGGCGCCGCGGGATCCGACGGACCGGAGCAGAGCGCTCGACCGACGCCGGACCAGGCCCGGGTCCTCCTGAAGCCCGGCGACCATGGCCCGGCCGTCCGCGAACTCCAGGCGCGACTGGTCGCGATCGACTGGATGGCCGACGTCACGGGCGTCTACGACGAGAGCACAAGCACCGCGGTCCGCGGTTTCCAGGCGAAGCGCGGGGTCGCGGTCACCGGCACCTATGACGACGTGACCGAACGACGGCTGGTCGCGATGACCCGGGAACCCGGACCGGCAGACCTCCGGAGCGCAGCCGATCTCCTCGACGCGCGGTGCAAGATCGCGGGACGCGCGTTGTGCATCGACAAGTCAACTCGCAAGCTCCGGTTCGTCGTCGACGGTGGTATCCGAGCGACGTACGATGCCCGGTTCGGCTCGGCCGAGCTGCCGACCCGCGAAGGCGTCTTCGCGATCCACACCAAAAGCCGCCATCATGTCTCGAAGATATACGGCTCGTCGATGCCCTCTGCGATGTTCTTCTCCGCCGGACAGGCCGTGCACTATTCCAGCGACTTCGCGGCGCGCGGGTACGGCGGAGCTTCGCACGGTTGCGTCAACATCCGCGACGAGGCCGGAATCGCGTGGCTGTTCGACCAGGTCTCGGTCGGCGACCGGGTCGTCGTGTACTGGTCGTGAGCCGGGTGCGACCCACCGTCCGCGGTGCCGCGACTACGGGACGGTTCGGCGCGCTTCCTGGGGCGATGCCGCGGAGACGACCTCGACGAGGAAAGCCGTTCGGTCGGCAAGGACCCCGGCCACCATGCCGGGTCCGGACGACTCGCCGGGCACTTCGGTGAACGGTTCGCCGGTCAGGCGAACGTAGCCACAGCCGTAGCCGTCGACAACGACACCGGTGAGATCGCGCCGGTGGGAATAGGTCACCAAATAGCGCGGGCCCAGATCGCTCGTGCACGCGGTGTTCGCGGGCGGCGGCTTCAGTTGCTCGACCGCCGCGGAGAAAGCCGCCAACTCTTCCTCGTCGAGACGTCGTGGGGTATCCCCCCTGACCCAGTCGAACCAGGCCCCGTTCGCGTCCGACGGCGCGGCATCCTTGGCGTCGTACCGACAGATCCACGCCTCCCGTGGCCTCCGGAGTGTCGGCCGATCGGACGCGGGTTCGTCGCTCCCGAAGCCGTAGGTCTCCCGCGAAGCCCTCGGCAACCTGGCCGGACAGGGCTCCCCGTCGTGTCGGGACAACTCGTCGATCGGATCCGGGAGGGGATCCACCGCGACGCGGGACGGAGCGCAAGAGACCAACCAACCGCCTGCCACGAGCCCGGCGAGAACCCGAGCTACGAGGCTGTTCGTGCGGATCGGTATCCACGCTCGCATTTCGGCCTCCTCGATACCCGTTTGCCTCTCGGACGTCACCGGGTCCGGTCCGGTTCCGCACCGGGCCCGATGTGGCTGCTCCCCGGCGACACAAGGTCCGCTGTCGCACCGCCGCCGTCAATTCTGCCGAGGAATCGGGCCGAGCCCGAGGGACATACTGACAGGACCGGATGCGGCCCACTGGCAAGGAGTTCTCGTGAACAACCGTCTGACGGAGCGTGATGACCCCACGCGGGCCGCGTCCGGCCGCCATGTCCGGCAGGTACCGATGGCACCCCAAGTGCTGGGGACACGGCGCCTGGCCTTGGCGGGCGTGGCGTCCGTCGTATTCCTGGTGGCGGCCGGGTTCGGCGCGTGGTCGCTGATGGCCTCGGACTCGCCGGAGACCCCGCCGGTCCGGTCGAGTGCCGATGCCGATCCGCCCCCGGAGTCCGAGGAGGCCGTGACCTTCGCGGCGGAACTCCTCGGCGAGAACGAGGTGGGCAGTGTCGGCAGCAAGGACGGACGAGTGACCCTGGAGGTCACGATCGACCCCGTGAACGCCACCGTCGGCTTCGCCGGCCTCGAGAGCGAAGGGGTCCTGGCCGGGGACGAGAAAGGCCCGACGGCACTGCACATCCACCGGGGCGGCAAGAAGGCCAACGGCGAGATCGTCTGCGACCTCACCGAGCAGGCCGGTTCGGGCCAGTCGAGCGGATTCACGACGGTGTCTTCGGCGCTGGCCCGCGAGATGGCTCGGGACCCCGAGGGGTTCTACTTCAACTATCACACGGCCGGGTATCCCGAAGGTGCCGTCCGAGCGCAGTTGGGAACGGTCGACGAGGTGACCTCCGGCTCCTCGTGACCCCCGCTCGTCGTGACCCCCGCTCCTCGTGACGCGGGCGGCCCCGACGTTGCTACAGTGCTAGGCACGTCACCGAATGTGACGGGGGTCACCTCCACGGCAACTGGCATTCGCTCGGCATCCTCCGAGCGTCGCGACTACTCGAGGAGTCCAGATGAGTCACCGCACGCACACCATTTCCCTCCTGCTGCCCCTCCTCCGCCGTACCTCACGGCGGCGCCGGTTCGCGGTCTGGTCGACCGCCCTCGCCACGCTCGGGTCGCTGATGCTGGTCGCCGGCAACGCGACCGCTGAGCCCGGGGCTCGCTCCCAGCCTGCCGCGTCGGCGGCCGCGGGCCGGGCCTCCTCCGACGTGCTGGCCAACCTCTGGCATTGGAACTGGCCCTCGGTCGCGAAGGAATGCACCGATGTCCTCGGCCCGGCCGGCTACGGAGGCGTCCAGGTCTCACCGCCCCAGGATTCGCTCAAGAGGACCGAACTCGGCAACGGCAGCGACACGATCCTGCACCCGTGGTGGGAGGTGTATCAGCCCGCGAGCTACCAACTGAACGGCCGCATGGGTACCCCGCGACAGTTCAAGGAGATGGTGCGCACCTGCCGGAAGGCCGGGGTCAAGGTGTATGTGGACGTGATCATCAACCACATGACCGGCCAGGGATCGCTGTCGTACAGCGGGGTCAGCTACGAGCGTTACTCCTACGACGGCCTCTACGGTGAAGAGAACTTCCACAAGTTCTCCGGCGACTGCCCCTCGGCCAGCGGCGGCATCGAGGACTTCAACAATCAGCAACAGGTGTTCAAGTGCGAACTGCTGGGGCTGGCGGACCTGCGGACGGATACCCCGGCGGTGCGCCGGCGACTGGTGGGCTATCTCAACACCCTGCTCGACATCGGGGTGTCCGGTTTCCGGGTGGACGCCGCCAAGCATGTCGGGCAGGACGACCTGGACGCGATCTACGCGGGACTGAAGCGCACGAAGGAGGGCACCAGGCCCTACTGGGCGCTGGAGGTCTTCGGGGGCGGGCCGGGCACCCTGTCGCCGTTCGCGTTCACTCGCAGTGGCAGCGTGCTCGGCCTCGACGGTGTCAAGCAGCTGCGGGACGCGTTCAAGAGCTACACCCCGGACCAGGTCGGCAGCATCGCGACGCTGGAGGAGTACGGCGAGGGCTCGGGGCTCACCCCCGGCGACAAGACCCTGGTGTTCGTGCAGAACCACGACACCGAGCGCAACGGAGACGCGTTGAGCTACAAGGACGGTGCCCGCAACGTCCTGGCGAACATCTTCACGCTGGCGGCCGACTACGGCCGCCCGCAGGTGTACGCCGGCTTCGAGTGGGAGACCCGTGACGACTCGCCGCCCTCCGACACCGAAGGCATCATCACCGACACCGACTGCGACAAGGGCTGGGCCTGTGTGAACCGTGAGCTCGGCGTCCGCAACATGGTCGGGTGGCACAACTACGTCGGCTCGGCCCGACGGGCGAACTGGTGGGACGACGGCGGGAACGTGATCGCCTTCAGCCGCGGGAACAAGGGGTGGATCGCGCTCAACAACGGCCCGGAGCCCGCGACTATCGAGGTACGGACCGGCCTGCCGAGGGGCACCTATTGCGACATCATTCACTCGGAACGGACCGACGGCGCGTGCACCGGTCCGACCGTCACGGTCGGCGCGAGCGGCGTCGCGTCGGTGACGGTCCCGGCCACGGATGCGGTCGCCTTCGATCGGCGCGACCGGCAGTGAGCCGGCACCCCTGAGGCCGGACGGGCGCGGCCGGCCCGGCCGCACCCGTCCGCCCGTCAGTCCGCCCCGTCAATCCGCCCCGTCAATCCGCGCTGTCCGGGCTGGTGAAGACCAAGTTGCCGAGGGCCAGCCGCTCCTCCAGGGCGTCGCGGTAGGCGTCGATCTGGGTGTTCGTCTGCCGGTAGTAGGTCTTCAGGTCCGGCACGGTGACCGACTCGAACACCTCAAGGAACCAGTCCTTGGTCGCTTCGATGAACGCCTCGCCCCGGCTCTCCGGGACGCTCCAGTAGATGTCATGAAAGCTCTGGTTGCGTTCGATCGACTGGATCAAGTCCATGGCCATCTCAGCGGCCACGCGTTCGTCGTCGATCCTGGTCTTGGGATCGAGCAGCCACTTGGACTCCAGCCGCATCACGATGTCGGGATCGATGTCGGTGCGGTTCAGGTCGGGGGTGTCGCCGGCCCGACGGGCGATCACGACGCCGTCGTAGGTGCGGGGGTTGAGGTCGGTGACCTGGGTCAGGTGCAGAAAGCCGCGGCTGGGGTCCTTTCCGAGCGCTCGAGCCGCCTGGGTCGCCAGGTCGAGCCGTTGCACCTGGCGCAGCATGTACATCTCGCCGAGCGTGAACGCCAACGGATCGAAGTCAGGTCCGGACGCCTGCCACATCTTCCGGACCAGGATCTGCTGTGCGATCGTCGTCAGGCTGCCGTCGAGATGTCCGAAGAGCCGGATCACATCGACGACTCGCTTTTCCATCAGTGCCTGCTGGGCGGCGCTCATCTTCGGATTGCTCAGCCTGGGCACGAAGTCGTGGAAGCTGGAGAGGCCCGCCCTCGTCGACGCCCGGTCGTAGATCGCGAGCCCACGCCCCGTGATCGGATCGGCATCAGCGAACAGCGACCAGAAGAAGGTGACCGGAAACAACATTCCGGGGTCCGAGTCGACACACTTCACGGCCGGGGCTCCAACGTGCAGAAGACCGCGGCGGCATAGGTCCGGAAGCGTTCACTGCCCAACGCATCCTCCAGGACGTCGAGACCGTCTTCGATGGACTGCTGGTCGAGCCCATAGGCAACCGAGGCGCTCTCGGCCAGTTCGGTGAGGCGCACGTCGAGCCTGGCAGCCAGCTTCGCCCCCAACGCGGCCAACTCGTCCATCAACCCGGGGTCGACGGCGTCGAACAGCGCGCGAAAGAAGTGGTACATCCACCGGAGTACGTCGTCGGCGCATGTCACGGCCTTACCGAGGAGTCGAACCGCACCCTCGACGTAGCCGATCCCGACGAAGGACAACACGATGTCGAGCAAGAGCGGGCCGAACCAGGTTCCGCAGGTGTAGCTGAACGCGATCAGTTCCGAGGCGATCGCCGGATACCCCGAGGCATCGGTGATCTTCGGCAGGTCGTCGGCCAGCGACGAAGCGATCATCTGCCCCAGGTTCCTGCCCAGCTGCGCGACGTCGGACGCGGACTCGGCATCGAGGAGCCGGCCCAGCGCCACCGGAAGGGCCTGCAGCAGCCGGCACATGAGCGGAATCACGTCGTCGAGGTAACCGACGGCCGCGATGATCGTGGCCGCGGTGTCGTAGAGGTCGCGCAGCAACTGATGGATCGCGCCGACGACGAAACACGCCGCGTGCACCGGCCAGATCGCCGTCAGCGCGGCGTTGGCGATCAGCAGGTCGTAGACGGTCTGGGCCGAGGCGATCTCGGAGTCGGCGAAGCCGCCCACCATACCGAGCACGAACTCGCGGCTGTTGGTCGCGAGCCCGGGATTGGCCGACACCAGGACGTGGAGCGACGTTCCCGGCGAGACCAGCCCGGTGAGCTCCGCCGCCAGGCTGAGCGCAAAGGGCCCGAAGGTCTCGGCCAGCATCGTGGCCGAGGCCATCGCGGTGGCGGTGTCCAGCGGGCAATCGGCGAGACCCTGCACCAACGGCGCCCGATAGGCCGCGCGCAGGAACCACAGATACGCCGGCCCCGACGTGACCTGTTCGACGGCGTACTCTACGAAGTCCCGGAGCGGGTCTTCGCTGCCGAGAAGCTCGATCAGATCGCTCAGCATCGCGTCCTCATCGAGCACCGCGGAGGTCGGCAGCGCTGACGGGGTAGTGGTGGCCTCGAACGCGAGAGCCTGAGTGCGTCCCGGGTCGACCGAGAGGGCCGCGTCGGTCAGCGCGGCCTCGGCCACCGCACCCGAGCCGAGCAGCGCCCGTTCGGCACTTCCTCCCACGGCCGAGGCGATGATCACGGAACCGGCGGGGTGACGTGGGCGGGCACGGGCTCCGCGGCCAGTTCGTCGATCCCTTCGGGGAAGACCTGCTGCCACACCGCGGCCGCGTCGGCATCCTTGGCGTCGAGGATGCCCAGCCGGGCGGTGCGCTCGGCAACCTCGAGCGCGACCAAGTCGTTGGCCAGCTGCTTCTCGCGAACCCGCTCGTCCTGAAGCCCGATCGAATAGGGGTCCAGGGCGATGGCTTTCCCCAGCAGCGCCTCGACGATCACCGCGTCCGTGCGCAACACCACCGTCCGCGCCGACATGATGATCCCGTCCACGGTGATGTTGCGTCCGCCCGGCTCGTAGACCGACGTCTTGGTCCGGTCGACAGCGTGGACCGTGCTGACGCTGCCGTCGCGTTCGGTGAACTCGCGAGGTGGGGTGAGGAGGAGGCTTTGCGCCCGGTTCTGGTGGTCGTGGATGTTCCGCAGCGTGAAGAGCACGTCGGCCTTGATCGTCGCCCGATCGGCGGGATCGCGGACGCAGTAGTCGAGGAGTTGGTCGATGTCGTGGACCGGTACCTCCATCTTCATATCGACATACCCGTTGAAGAAGCCGATTCGGACGTCCACCAGGTGCAGCAGGCTGATGTGCTCCTGGTTGAGCTGGCGGGTAACGAAGTTGAGGGCGCGGCTGACGTTGATGTTGGTGATCTCCCGCTGGATGGCGACTTCCTCTCCCGTCTCGACGGTGGACGTGGTGGAACTGTTCACGGTCACGTCACGCTGAGCCGACGCGGTCTGCGCGTGTTTCTCGGTCGCCGACGACACGTTCTTGGCGAACTCCTCGCGCACCGTGTTGGTGGAACCCGACGCACCGCCGCTGACGCTCGCGCTCGCCACCCCCCAGTTGGCGGATGCCTCCGCCTCGACGTTCCACTCGGTGGTCTTGTCCTTCGATTCGGTGTCGGAGTTCTCGCTCTGGATGGTCGACTCGAGTGCGTCCTCGGCGGTCGTGGTGTAGGAGTCGAAGATGGAGCTGGTGACGGCCTCGGTGGTCGAACTGTTCTTGTAGGTCGTGATGCTGATGGTGGTCTTCTCGCCCGGCAACAGCGAGAAGGTGGCCACCGTGCGACCGGCGCCGTAGTCGCCGAGGAAATTGGACAGCCGGTACGTCTCGACCAGGTAGATCGCCGGCGAAGGGACCTCGCCGACGTCCACGAAGGTGACTGTCGTGCCACCGGTGGCGGTCTTGACGACGTACGGCAGCTTGCCGACGCCCAGGTTCGCCGCGATGGCGTCGTCGGAAATGCCGGCGACCTTGGCGTGGAGGGCGGTGCGCGGGGTCACGATGCCGCTGCCGACGGTTCCGGTGACGCCGCCTGTCGAGATATCGGCCGAGCCCGGGAGCGCGGGGCTGGGGCGCTGCCGACGACGAACCCTGGTACTCGTGATGGGTGGTTCTTCCAGATCCTTCGGCGGATCGAACGGCACATCGATGTCGCCGTCACCGCCTCCTCCACCGGAACCACCACCACCGCCGGAGCTGCCGCTAGTGCTGTGGGTCTCGCCAGCGAGTACCGACCCGGGCAGCGTGGTAAGCGCTCGGTCGATGACCCAATCGTGGATCGCCGACGCCGTCCAGTCACCGGCGTCCTCGGGAATCTCGGGGGCGGCCACCTCGCCGATCAGCTCCTTGAAGATCGCCGGATCGTAGTCCAGCCGAATCAGATTCCGGCCGCTGTAGGAGGTCGGCTCGGGAACGTCGTAGTTGAGGACCGCAGGCTCGCCGTCCTCGTCGAGTTCGACGAGGGGTTTGTCGATGCCGGCCATGTTCATGAGCCCCCTTCGGACGTCGCGATGGTGTCGTCTTCGTTCGAGGAGCCGCTTCGTGGAGTCCTGATACCTAGAGGTGACCTCGGGCATCGGTGGGGGCCTGCGTGGCAAGCTGAAGGTACGGCGTGTGCGGGCCCATGCCTGGGACGAACGACAACACAACGATCCGGGAGGTAGCCGTGTTCGAAGAAGGCCAGTTGTACTCACCGGTGAGCCGCACCGGCGACGGGGCGGTCGTCCACCTCGACGACGACCATCCCGGCGCCACGGACCCGGACTACCGGCGACGACGCAACACCATCGCCGGCCTGGCCCTGGACTGGCGAGACGGACTCCCGGTCCCGCGGGTCCCCTACGTCGACGACGAGCACGAGGTGTGGCGGATAGTCTGCGCCGAACTCGCCGAACTCGCCGGGCTGCACGAGCGGCTGGCGTGCGCGGAATACCTCGCCGGCAAGGACCGGCTCGGGCTGGTCACCGACCGGGTCCCGCAACTCGACGAGGTGACGGCGGCGCTGGCGCCGCTGACCGGCTTCCGCTACATCCCGGCGGCCGGGTTGGTGCCGCTGCTGGACTTCTACGGCTCGCTGGCCGACGGGGTCTTCCACTCCACCCAGTACATCCGGCATCACTCGGTGCCGCTCTACACCCCCGAGCCGGATGTGCTGCACGAGGTGCTCGGCCACGGCAACTGCCTGGCCGAGCCACGATTCGCCGCGCTCTATCGTGCGGCGGGTCGCGCGGCCCACAGGGTCGAGTCGGCCGGGGCCCTGGAGTTCGTCTCCAAGGTGTTCTGGTTCTCCTTGGAGTTCGGGGTCCTGCTGGAGGCGGGCCAGGTCCGCACGTACGGCGCGGGCCTGCTGTCGTCGTACGGCGAGATCCAGCAGATCGCCGACGCCCAACTGCATCCCCTCGACATCGCACGGATGGGCGTGCAGGCCTATGACATCACCCACTACCAGCCGCTGCTGTTCTGCGCGGACTCCTTCGCGCAGGTGGAGGATGTCGTCGGTGGGTTCTTCGAGACCGTCGACGACGACGCGATCACCGCCCTGACGCGCCACCCGGTGGCACACTGACCGGATCGCCGGCCGGCCGGCGACAAGATGCGCGATCAGCGCACCGGGTTCGTCAGCCGGCCGACTCCGTCGATCTCGACGGTGACCTCGTCGCCGGCCCGGAGTTCGCCAACTCCGGCCGGGGTGCCGGTGAGGATCACATCCCCGGGGAGCAGGGTCATGGCCCGCGAGATGAAGGAGACGAGTTCCGGTACCGGTGTCAGCATGCCGGAGACCACTCCGTCCTGCCTGACCTCGCCGTTGAGCACGCACCGCACCCGGCTGGTCGCCACGTCGGCCTCGGTCTCGATCCACGGACCCAGCGGGCAGAAGGTGTCGAAGCTCTTGGCGAAGTCCGGCATGCCGTCGCGTCGCTGGATGTCCCGGGCGGTCACGTCGTTGGCGCAGGTGTAGCCGAACACGTACGACGGCGCATCGGTTGCGGCCACGTTCCGGCACGCCGTGCCGATGACGACGGCCAACTCCGCTTCGTGGTGCACCTCGCCGGAGAGGTCACTCGGCGGTAGGCGGATCGCGTCGCCCGGGGCAATCACCCCCGATGGCGGCTTGAAGAAGATCCGCGGCACCGGCAGCCCGAGTTCGCCAGCATGGTCAGCGTAGTTCCGCCCTACGGCCACGATATTGGACGTAGCGCATCACGGGCCGGCCCACGGTTTCGCAACCAGTTCACGGAGTTCCACGACCGATCTTGCCAACGGGGAGCGAACCGGCATAACGCTAGGCAATACTTCCGGTTGCGCTGCCGGTGTCGAATAGGTGCCGGACCACCACCAGAATCCTGCGTGGGTCGAACTCGGCCGCGACGCGTTCCCCGCTACCCGAGACAAGCGGAACCGGTTCGACCAGATCTGGCCGAGGATCGACGAGATGTACACCCGCGGCACGAAGGTGTCCTAACGAGTTCGACCAGGCCTGGTGACGCCACAGCGCCTCATTGACGAACGGCACCGCCACGACCGGCGAGCCGAGGCCAAGTACCTCGCAAAGCAGGCTGAGCACGCGGCTGTCGGCGATCCCGTTCGCCCACTTGTTGGCGGTGTTGAACGTCATCGGGCACACGACGACCGCATCAGGACGGCCCGGTGTGGGATCGGACGGAAGGCGAGAATGCCTACCGCCGCCACCGGTCCAGGCCGCCGCGGCCTCCGTAGGCAGGACGGCGACCTCCCATCCGCCCTCTCGAAAGACACCCGCCACATCGTCAGCGCGGGCGGCCAACGGGGCGCCGCAGACGACGAGAGTGAGGCGGGGCACAGAGCCGAGATTAGTCCGAGGTCGCTCGGGGGTAGGCGGATCGCCTCACCCGACGTGGCGACGTGGTTACGCGATGATCACCCACCTAATACAGTGTACGCTGTGTACACGGCTTAGAAGAGGGGGTTCGATGGCTACCGCAACCGTCAACTATGGCAGTGCTCGCGAGGCGCGCGAGCATTTCAGGGACCTGCTCGACGCCGCCGACGAGGGGCGCCCGGCGACCGTTACCCGCGATAAGCGACGTGTGGCTGCGGTCGATGCGGACCGGCTCGTGTACTTCTTGACACGCCTTCATCCGTCCGGCGTCGAGGCTGTCGCAGAGGGGGACGGTTGGAGCATCTTCCTACCCGGCGTGCCGGTTGCCGCGGACGGCGCAACCATCGAGGAAGCCGTCGATGAAATGATCGACGCACTGCGTGACTACGCCGAAGCGTGGGCCGAGCGACTGCGGCTCGCCCCGAACCATGAGGACAACTGGGGGCTGGTGCAGATCATTACGCTGGCCACCGACGAACAACTCCGCGAGTGGCTGCTGGCTGCCTGACCAGCCCGTGACCGAAAGGCATCCTCCGGCCACCCGGAGCGACCACGAGACCTTCTGCACCACTGAAGGCTGGACAGAGCGCAAACGCGCCACCGGCAAGCGCGGCTCTCACCACGTCAACTACGAACTGGCATTACCGGATGGCCGGATCCTCTATACGAGAATCAGCCACCCCGTCGACCGGACGGACTACGGGCCAAGCATCTGGTCCCACATCCTGCGTGACCAACTCGAAGCCACCGCCGACGAGTTCTGGGCCTGCGTCGACAACCGAGTGCTGCCAGACCGGGGACAGCCGGCCGAGGTCGTCGAGGCTATCCCGATCGGAGTGATTCGCACCCTGACCCAGGGCGCACGCATCCCGGAGGCGGAGGTGCGCGCGATGACGAAAGCGGAAGCCATCGCCAGACTCAACGAGTTCTACACCACGGGAGAGTGACCGGCGCTGGTGGCCGGGATGGTCA
>JBOFLE010000054.1:0-6841 GCA_051657705.1 Nocardioides sp.
CACGAGGAGACGTCCCGCCCTGCGATGAGCGAGGTGCTGGCACGGATCGCCTCTCGAGACGGCGTCGAGGCGAACAGCGAAGAGATCCGGTCGTTCATCGACGAAGACCAACGCTGAGATGACGGTCGTTGACGCCTCCATCGTGGTGCGCCTGCTGCAGAACCGGCGAGACGACAGGGAGTTGCGCGACCGGTTCGGCCGGCAGCGGCGCGTCCATGCACCGGCGCTGATCGATGCCGAAGTGGCGTCGGCCGTACGCGGGCTCCTGCTGACCTCGAAACCGGCGATCCACGTCACCGTCGAGCGCGCAGAACAGATGCTCGACGACTTCGCGGACCTGCCTCTCGTGCGCTACCCGATGCAGCCCTACCAACGGCGAGTGCTTGCTTTGCGGGACAACTTCACCGCCTACGACGCCTTCTATCTGGCGCTGGCCGAGTCGCTCAACGCGCCACTCCTCACCGATGACCGCAAATACGAGGAGGCTCCGGCACAAACAGTCACCATCGAGACCTGGCCTTAACCGCCAAGGAGCGCTATGGAGTTGATCTCGGCTGAGCGACGCGCCGAGCTGCTGTTCGGCGAGCCCGCGCAAGAAATTCGCAAGCTTGAGTTGCGGGACCACTACGAGGTTGATCGCGCCCTCCTTGACGCCTGGCGATCAGGCGACAAGGCAACGGTCACCAAGACGATGGACGGGCATCGAGAGGACAGCAGGCGGCGCGAGGCCAATGGCTTCGGCTATCGACGTGTACGGATCATCTCCGAGCCGCTCTCGGACTACCAACGTATGGCGATCGAGATCGCTAACCCCGATGAACAACTCCGCTGGCTTCCGCGATCCAAGATATCGGCGGTTGGCCTACCAGGAAACGACTGCTTGATCCGCAACGACCTGGTCATCTTCATTCTCATGGGCGGGAGCAACGAACAGGCTGGCACCCAACTGTCGACTGATCCGGTCGTCATCAAGTTCTGCAATGACGCGTTCGATCAGGCGTGGGCACTGGGGGCACCCAACGGCGAGTACAAGCCCTAACCGGGTGTTCGATCAGCAACCGTCCCAGTCGGCCAAGAAGGCACCGCGAGCCTGGCTATGTTCTCCACCAAGGATCACGACCCTCTCGCCGATTTGTCAGGACACGTCGGCGATCGGCAGCCGGAGCGCGGCGGGGGCGCTGGGCGGCACCGCCGGCGATGTCGGCGGCGTCGGAGCAAGCCGGCGGTAGGGCCGGCCCAGGGCCGGCCGGCGATCCGGCTCGCCCTTGTTGGGCCACAGTGCCATCGCCCGCTCGGCCTGCGCGGTGATCGTCAGCGACGGGTTGACGCCCAGGTTGGCCGAGATCGCGGCGCCGTCCACGACGTGCAGCCCCTCGTGACCGAAGACCCGCTGATAGCCGTCGACCACGCCCGAGACGGGATCCGCCCCGATCACGGCGCCGCCGATGAAGTGCGCGGTGAGCGGCCTGCCGAACTGCTCACCGATGGACTGTCCCGGCTTGCCGCCGACAATGCGCGCCATGATCCGGACGGCGCGGTTGGCGAGCGGGATCCAGGTCGGGTTGGGCGTGCCGTACCCCTGCCGCGAGGTCAGCACCCGTCGTCGGCCGAGCAGCGAACGCTTGGTGTACGTCGTGATCGAGTTGTCGTGGCTCTGCATGACCAAGGCGATCATGGTCCGCTCGGACCAGTGCTTCAGGTCGTAGAAATGGCGCAACTCGCCACGCTGCCGCCACATCTGGCGAAGCCAGGTGCGCCACCGCGGCTCGGGGCCGTCGCCGTCGGTCAACACGGTCTGGAAGAGCGACATCACGTTGCTGCCCTTGCCATAGCGGACGGGCTCGACGTGGGTCTGGTCGTCGGGATGAAAGCTCGAGGTGATGGCCACCCCGTAGCTGTAGTCGACACCGGCATCCCGCGGTGCGACCACACCGAGGATCGACTCCGAGTTGGTGCGGGACAGATGTCCCAGCCGTTCCGAGAGACGAGGGAGCGAGCCCTCGTCCTTCATCGCGTGCAGCAACCGCTGGGTGCCGAGCGCGGAGGCCGCGAACACCACCTGACCGGCGCACAGCACCGTCGAACCCGCGCGGCGCCGGCCGGCCAGCGTGGTCGTCGGGCGCACATGGACGGCGTACCCGCCGTCGGCGCGGGGAACCACCCGGGTGACGGTGGTGAGCGGCCGGATCTCGGCGCCGACGGCCTCGGCGAGATGGAGGTAGTTCTTGACCAGGCTGTTCTTGGCGTTATGCCGGCAGCCGGTCATGCACTCACCGCAGTTGCGGCACGGGTTGCGAGTGGGGCCGGCGCCGCCGAAGTACGGATCGGCGACCTCGTCCTGTGGCCCGTGGGCCGGGCCGCCGAAGAAAACGCCCACCGGCGTATGCCGGAAGGTGTCCCCGACGCCCATCTCGTCGGCCACCTTCCGCATCACCCGGTCGGCCGGCGTGTGGACGGGATTCTCGACGACGCCGAGCATCCGTTTCGCCTGGTCGTAGTACGGCGCGAGCTCGGCCCGCCAGTCGGCGATGTCGCGCCATTGCGGGTCGTCGTAGAACGCGGGCAGGGGCTCGTAGAGCGTGTTGGCGTAGACCAGGCTGCCACCACCGACCCCGGCTCCGGACAGGATCAGGCAGTTCTTGAGGATGTCGATGCGCTGGATCCCGAGGCAGCCGATCTCGGGCCGGAAAAGGTAGCGCTTGGTGTCGAAGGAGGTCTCCGGGAAGTCGCCGTCGGAGAACCTGGCGCCGGCTTCGAGTACGCCGACCCGGTAACCCTTCTCGGTCAGCCTGAGCGCCGCGACCGCACCCCCGAAACCGGAGCCGATGACCAGGACGTCGTAGCTTTCCGGGCTCCCCGAACTCATAGGGGCGAGTCTAGGGCCGCGCGCCGGCCCGGGGTAAGGCCCGCGGGACTCGGCATCGAGCGTCCCGGCCGGGGCCGCCGTAGGGTAGGTGGAACGACCGAAGACGGAACGAGAGATAGCCGCCGCCCGATGAACACCGCCTGATGAGCCACCGCCCGATGAGCCACCGCCCGATGAGCCACCGATGAGCACTGCGTCGCGCCCCCGGCCGGCGCCCGCGGATCTGGCGCTCGCGGTGCTGGTCTTCATCCCGAGCCTGCTGGCCGAGCCACCGCCGTCCGCCGACCGGTCGATCGAGCGGGACTTCTCCCCGCTGGCGATCGGGCTGCTCGTGGTCTCCTGTGGCGCCCTGGTCCTCCGCCGCGGCCGGCCGCGCGAGGTCTGGGCACTGGTTGTCGGCCTCGCGCTGGTGGGCACGGTGCTGACCGACAGCCCCGTCCGGGGTGTTCCCGCGATGATCGTCGCCGTCTATGCGGTCGCGGCCTACGTCGGTCGGCGTTGGGCGATCGCCTCCGGCGTGGTGTCGGTGGCGACGGCCCTGACGGTGATCGCCGCCCATGGCGCCCTGACCTGGGGGGATCCGTCGGTCTACGCGGTGGCCTCGTGGTGCGGGCTGGCGGCGGCGTTGGGCGATGCCGTCCGCAGCAATCGACTGGTGTTGCGGGAGGCCGTCGAACGCGCCCGGATCGCCGAGCAGACTCGCGACGAGGAGGCTCTGCGAAGGGTGGCGGAGGAGCGGCTGCGGATCTCCCGCGACCTGCACGACATCGTGGGACACCACCTGGCCGTGGCCAACGTCCAGAGCGGCCTGGCCCAACACCTCCTGGACTCCGACCCGACCGCCGCCCGGGAGGCACTCGTGCACGTCCGTCATGCCACCTCTCAGGCCCTGGAACAGACCGGCCAGTTGGTCGGCCTGTTGCGTTCGGACGACGGTGTGCCTCGCGAGCCCGCCTCGACCGTCGACGAACTCCCGGAACTCGTCGAGTCTCTGCGTACCGGCGGCGCGGAGGTCCGGTGGAGTCACCACGGCGCCGAGATAGCGGTCCCGGCGGCCAACTCGCACCACGTCTACCGGGTGATCCAGGAGGGCCTGACCAATGCCGTCCGCCACGGTCGGGGCACGGTGCTGCTGGAGACCACCAGCGCCGAGGGCGCCGTGCTGGTGGAGATCACGAACGAGGTGGCTTCCCGACCCGAGTCGCCCGGGCAACCCACGGACCGGCCGAGCAACGGCCACGGGCTGGTCGGCATGCGGGAGCGGGTCGCCCTGTGCGGCGGAAACATGGAGACGCGCATCTCGAACGGCCGCCACCGGCTGCGGATCGAGATCCCGGCCAGGCGGGCGTCGTCGTGAGTTCGCCGACGGAGGTGATCCGGGTCATGGTGGCCGACGACCAGGCACTGATCCGCGCCGGCTTCGCCGCCATCGTCGACTCCGATCCCGGCCTCCGGGTGGTGGCGTCGGTCCCGGACGGCGCCGCCGCGCTCACCGCGGTGCGGGAGGAGCGGCCCGACGTGGTTCTCATGGACATCCGGATGCCACGGCTCGACGGGCTCAGCGCGACCGAGCAGATCAGCATGGATCCGGAGCTTGCCGGCGTTCACGTGCTGGTGCTGACCACCTTCGAGGCCGACGACACGGTGGTCGCGGCCTTGCGCGCGGGCGCCGCGGGCTTCTTGGGCAAGGACGTCGAACCGGCGGACCTGATCCAGGCCATCAAGACCGTCGCCGCGGGCGACGCGCTGCTGTCCCCACGGGCCACCCGCTCGTTGATCGATCGCTACCTCGCCCGCCCCACCGCGGGAACCGACCCGGTGGAGAACCCCCGGCTGCACGAACTCACCGAACGCGAGCGCGAGATCGTCACGCTGGTAGGCCTCGGCCTGAGCAACGACGAGATCGCGAAGCAGCTCTTCGTGTCCCCGCTCACCGTCAAGACCCACGTCAACCGGGCGATGACCAAGGCCGACGTCCGGGACCGGGCCCAACTGGTGGTCCTGGCCTATCAGTCCGGGCTGGTCCGGCCCGGCGACTGACTCCTCGGCGTACTGCGCCGGGAGTACGCCGCGAATACGACGCCGCGCCGACGCGGGTCACCGACGGTACCGACGACCCTGGTGTTCAGCCGGAAAGCCGGCGACGAGCATCGGAGGAACCATGATCGAGGTCCAGGACCTAGTCAAGACCTACGGCAGCGGAGCGGGCGCCGTGACCGCCGTTGCCGGGATGAGCTTCACGGTGCGGCCCGGTGTGGTCACCGGCTTCCTGGGACCCAACGGGGCCGGCAAGTCCACCACGATGCGGGTGATCCTCGGCCTGGATTCCCCCACCAGCGGCACGGCCACCGTCAACGGCCACGCCTACCCGGCGAGCCCGGCCCCGCTCGCCGAGGTCGGCGCCCTGCTCGACGGACGCTCCTTCGACAGGAGTCGCTCGGCTCGCAACCACCTGCGGGTGGTGGGCGCCACCGCGGGCATCGGCAAGTCCCGGGTCGCCGATGTCCTCGAGATGGTCGGCCTGACCGAGGTGGCCGACAAGCCGGCCGGCACCTTCTCGCTGGGCATGGGTCAACGGCTCGGCATCGCCACCGCGCTGCTCGCCGACCCGGCGGTGCTGATGCTGGACGAGCCGGCCAACGGGCTCGATCCGGACGGCATCCAATGGATCCGCACCCTGACTCGCGGACTGGCCGACGAGGGGCGCACGGTGCTGATCTCCTCGCATCTGATGAGCGAGATGGAGCTCACCGCCGATCACCTGATCGTGGTAGGCCGGGGCACGGTGATCGTCGACGAGCCGATGGCCGCCTTGATCGCCCGCACCTCGGGCGAGTCGGTCCTGGTAGATACGCCGGACGCAGCCGGGCTCGCCCGCGCCGTGGCGGGCACCCATGTCGATGTGGAGCACAGCGGAGGCTCGTCGCTCCGGATCACCGGGTTGCCGGCGGCCGCTATCGGCGACCTCGCTCACCAGCACGGGATCGCTTTACATCGGCTGCAGCCGATTCGCAAGAGCCTCGAGCAGGTGTTCATGGACCTGACCAAGGACGCCACCACGTATTCCGCCCACACCCTCGACACCAGCGATCACGACACCAGGAGCGCAGCATGACCACCATCGCACCCACCGGCCATCCCACTGACGTCCCCGGTGCGGGGCCGGACCGCAGGCCCGGGGCGGGCCGCGCGGGCACCCCCACCTGGCGCGGCGCCCTCTACTCGGAGTGGCTGCGTCTGCGCACGACCAGGTCGACCTGGGTCACCCTGCTGGCGACCGGGTTCCTGATGGGCTTCATCGGCATCGTTGCCGCACTCACCGCCGGCGACACCACGTCCACCGCCGGGCGGCCCGGCCTGGAAGCCACGGACCCGCTGGGCACGGTACTGGCCGGCCAGACCCCGGTCCAGCTCATCGTCGCCGTACTCGGCGTGATGATCGGCGCGCGCGACTACGGCACCGGCCTGGTGCGCACCACCTACGCGGCGGTGCCGCATCGGTGGCGGGTCCTGATCGCCCGGGTCCTGATCTTCGCGGCCTCGGCCTTCGTGGTGATCGGCATCGGCATCGCCGTCGCCTTCGTCGGCGGCAACGCGATCATGACGGACAACGACCTCGCCACCACCGCGATCGACGACGAGGGCGCGCTGCGCGCCTTGCTCGGCACCGCCGGCTATCTCGTCGGCATCGGCGTGATGGGGATCTGCCTCGGCACCCTGACCCGTGGACTCGGCTCGGGCATCGGCATCGTGGTCGGCCTGGTGCTGGTCCTGCCGGGCCTCGGCCAGCTGTTGATCCCGGAGGACTACGCCGACCTGCTGTACTACCTGCCCTCCAACGCGGGGACCTCGTTCGGCTCCCTGGACCCGGTCGACCCCTACCTCGGTGTGGGCACCGGCGCGGCCGTCTTCGTCGCCTGGCTGGTCGGCGTCGGCGGCGCGGCCTGGGCGACCCTCAGCAGGCGAGATGTCTAG
>JBOFLE010000055.1:0-2072 GCA_051657705.1 Nocardioides sp.
ACCTCGGCTCGAATCGTGACCCGCACCCCGGGCGAACCGTTCACCGGCTCTGAGACCGCCGTGACGTCGCGGGCGAACCGACCCGAAAGCACACCGGCGATCTCCCGCCGAGCTCTCACCGCACCGTCGCTCGGGTCGCGGTCCAACGCGGCGCCGTATCGGGCGCCCTCCGAGGCAGCCGCAGTCAATGTGTTCCGGACATGCAGCACCAACGCCACCTGCATGATGCCGAGCACGAGAGGAGTCAGGATGCTCATGATCAACACGAAGTCGACGACCGCGGCACCGCGCTCGTCCCGGGGCGGATGGCGGCGGCCAGCACGGGAGTCCTGCCGGGTCGGCGACATGTGAACTGCAACCTCGGGAGTCAGCCGCCGACCGAGTCCAACGCGGTCCGGAGCATCTCGCCGAGGCGTTCCTTGGCGATCGCCAGCAAGAAGACGACGAGCGCCGCGGTCATCACGGTGATCAGCACCCAACCCGGCACGTCACCGCGTTCGTCGCGTGGCCGCGGCGCGGCAAACGCGACATAACGCACCAGCATCCGGTCGCGCAGGGTCTTCGCTGTCTCGATGTCTTTCAGCATGAACTTCCTCTTCCTTGACGTTGGTTCGCATGTCCTATGGCGCGACCAGGCTCAATCCGACATAGCCCGGCCAGAACGCGAACACGATGGTGATCGGCAAGACCAAGAACACGACCGGAATCATCATCGCGACCTCACGGCGAGCCGCCGATTCGATGAGCGCTCGGCGGGTTGCCTCCCGGACATCGGCGGCCTGCGCATGCAGTACGTCGGCCAGCGGCGTGCCGCGTTCGACGGCCACGGCGATGCCCTGCGCGAAGCGGGCAACCGCTGGCAGGCCCGTGTCGGCAGCGAGCCGGTCGAAGGCTTGACCAACCGGAGTCCCGGTCTGGATTGCGGCAAGCACCGTGGCGAGATCTCGCGAGAACTCACCTCCAGTACGCCGTACCACCCGTTCCAGCGCACCGACCGGCCCCTCCCCCGCCGCCACCGCGAGCGCAAGGAGTTCGGCGATCACCGGAAGCTCCATCTCCACCGTGCGCTCCCGTGCGCGGACCTGGGATGTCAGATGGTTGTCCCGGAGCAGCACTCCGCCGACGAAGGCGGTCCCGCTGGCGACCAGCCAGCCGACGGCACCGGAAGGATCCCCCGAGGACCACAGCAGACCAAGACTCGCGACGGAGACGAAACCCACGATGCCCCACAGCACCTGCTCGACGCGAAAGTCCGACACGGTGCGCGCCAGGCCGGCCCGAGTCAGGCGGCGTTCGACCGAAGCTGCACCTCCTAGGATGCGGCCGGTCACCGACCCCACCGACCCGAGCACCGGCCCGAATACTCCGGCGGCGGCCTGATTGAGGCCCGGGAGCGCCCCGATGGCGACCTCGGGCGCCGACCTCGTGAGCCCGGCGCGGGGTAGGTCCCTGACGAACGGGAAGACCCTGTCCGCCAGCACCGGTCGTCTGATTGCTTTGATCCGCGCCACCACGAGCCACACACCGACCGCGGCCATCGCCCCGAGCAGGGCTCCCCACGCCGGCATGGTCATCTTCCGCTCACACCAGGATCCGGCGCTCGATCGGCAACCGGCCGATCCGCATCATCAGCCAGTACGCGGCGACACACAGCACCGCGCCGGTCACCAGGATCAGCACCCCGACCGCCGACGAGTAACGCGAGATCACCTCCGGCTGGAACGACAGCACCAACAGCACCAGCCATGGCGCGGTGACGGCCAGCCGAGCACCGTTGATGGTCCAGGACTGCCGGGACTCCATCTCGGACCTGGTCCGCGCCTCGTCACGAAGGTAGCCGGACAAGTTGCGCAGCAGCCGGCCGAGTTCGCCACCGCCGACGTCCCGAGCCACCCGCAAACCCTCGATCACTCGATCACCGACTGGATCGGCGAGCCGTGCCTTGAGCCCGTCCAGGCTGTCGCCGAACCTTCCCGTGACCTGATAGTCGCTCGCGAACTCACCGAACGCCGCCCGCAACGGCGCCGGCCCTCGCTCGGCAAGCGCCGCGAGGCCCTCGGGCAGCGACATCC
>JBOFLE010000056.1:0-34818 GCA_051657705.1 Nocardioides sp.
GGCCGTCTCCTGAGGTCGGGCCGCGGGGTCGAGCGCCGGGAATCACCGTCGCCTACGATCTGTTTCAGCAACTGCGGATCGTGGCGTTCTTGACGTCATGAGAAGGCACCTCACCCACAGACAGGAGTTGTTGCTCCCATGCCAGGAACCCATCCGGACGAGCCTCGCAACGTGATCGTGATCGGCTCCGGCCCGGCCGGCTACACCGCCGCGGTGTACGCCGCGCGTGCCGCCCTGGAGCCGCTGGTCTTCGAGGGCGCCGTGACCGCGGGCGGCGCGCTGATGAACACCACGGAGGTGGAGAACTTTCCCGGCTTCCGGGACGGGATCATGGGACCGGCGCTGATGGACGAGATGCGTGCCCAGGCTCTGCGGTTCGGCGCCGAACTGGTCGCCGACGACGTCATCGAGGTCGATCTCACCGGTGACCTGAAGGTGGTCAAGACCGCGACCGATACCCATCGAGCCCGATCGGTGATCCTGGCCACCGGCTCCGGCTACCGGAAGCTCGGACTACCGGGCGAGGACGAACTGTCCGGTCACGGCGTCTCGTGGTGCGCCACCTGTGACGGATTCTTCTTCCGCGACCAGGAGATCGCGGTGGTCGGCGGCGGCGACTCGGCTATCGAGGAGGCCACTTTCCTGACTCGTTTCGCCAGCAAGGTGCACCTGGTTCACCGCCGTGACGAGCTCCGGGCGTCGAAGATCATGCAGGAGCGCGCGTTCGCCGACCCCGGGCTGGAGCTGGTCTGGAACTCCGAGATCGCCGAGATCACGGCCACAGACGGCAAGCTGAGCGGTGTCACGCTGCGCGATACCGTCACCGGGGACACGCGTCCGCTCCCGGTGACCGGGCTCTTCATCGCGATCGGCCACGACCCCCGCTCCGAGTTGTTGACCGGCCAGGTCGACCTGGACGAGAACGGCTACGTCCTGGTGCGGCACCCATCGACGGCCACCAACCTCACCGGTGTGTTCGCCTGCGGAGATCTGGTCGATCACGTCTACCGTCAGGCGATCACCGCGGCCGGCACCGGGTGCGCGGCCGCACTCGATGCGGAGCGATATCTGGCCCACCTCGATCACGGTGCCCAGGGGATGGCCGCGGCCGAGCCGGCACGAGTCTGATCGGGAACATCCGTCGACGCCGCGCTGTTAACTCTCTGCACCGCCGGAGCGTCGGATACCGCTCCCGGGCGGCAACGCATTCCGAAATCGAAAGGTAGCAAATGGCGAACATCAATGCGGTGACGGACGCCGAGTTCGACAGCGTCGTCCTGCAATCCGACAAGCCGGTTCTCGTGGACTTCTGGGCAGAGTGGTGCGGTCCTTGCCGCCAGGTCGCGCCGATCCTCGATGAGATCGCCTCGGCTCACGGTGACAAGATCACCTTCGTGAAGATGAACGTCGACGAGAACCCGGTGACCCCTTCGTCGTACCGGGTGACTGGCATTCCCACGCTGAACGTCTACTCCGGCGGCGAGGTCGTCAAGTCCATCGTCGGCGCCAAGCCGAAGAGCGCCCTGCTGGGTGAGCTCGCGGAATTCATCGACTAGAACCGGTCGACTGCCGGGTCGCTCCCGGACTTGGGCGCACCGAGCGAAGCAACCGCGACAGCGTGCTCTCGAGTTCGTCGCGCCATCGCAGGGTCGAGGTCAGGTCCATCCGCATCCGTGGTGTGATCGGATGCGGTCGCTGGGTCTTGAATCCGACGCTGTCCAGGAACCCCGGTGGCACCAGCCCGGGCCGCTCGCCGGCGAAACACTCGACCGCCCGGATTCCGCCCCGCTGGGTGAGATCGGCGGCCATGCCCTGGATCAGCATCCGACCCAGCCCCGCGCCGCGGTGCCGGGGCACGACGTACGCGGTGGTCAGGAGCACCGCGTCCGCCGAGGTCGGGGCGGTCGGGAAACTCGCGGCTCCCGGGACCAGGGCCGACGGGGCGTAGATCACGTAGCCGACCGGTACCTCGTCCACGAGGGCCACTCTGCCGACGGAGCCCCATTCCCGGAGCACTTCCGATATCCACGCCTGCTTTTCTCGTGCGGCGTCGGCCGGGTCGACCCGGCCGCGGCGCACCGGGTCGAGTTCCCAGAACAGGCACCGCTGGCAGGGCGCGTCAACGGCCACGAAGTGGTCGACCGTGAGCCGGACGACCTTGCGACTCATCGACACTTCTCCTGTCATGACGTGCTTCTGGGCGCTCCTTCCCCCATGCTAGTGCTCTGGGCAATCCCACGACCTCAGGCGAGAGACGAGAGCATGCAACCCGTCCCACACACCAGCACCCGGCTCGACTCGTACGTCGATCGGTACGCCGCCCGCACGCATGGAATGACCGCTTCGGAGATCCGGGCCTTGTTCGCTGTCGCGTCTCGTCCGGAGGTGGTCTCGCTGGCCGGGGGGATGCCGAACATCTCGGGCCTGCCGCTGGACGTGGTGGGGTCGGCGATCGGCGATCTTCTCGCGAACCGCGGTGACGTCGCGCTGCAGTACGGTTCGGGCCAGGGTGATCCCGCGCTGCGCGAGCAGATCTGCCGGGTGATGCGACTGGAGGGCATTGCCGCGCATCCGGACGACGTGGTGGTGACGGTCGGATCGCAACAGGCGGTGGACCTGGTCACCCGGATCTTCTGCGACCCGGGCGATGTGGTCCTGTGCGAGGCGCCCTCCTATGTCGGTGCCCTCGGGGTCTTCAAGGCATTCCAGTGCGAGGTCGCCCACGTCGAAATGGATGCCGAGGGTCTGGTGCCGGCAGCGCTCGAGCAGGCGATCGGAGCGATCAAGGCGGCCGGGAAGACGATCAAGTTCCTCTACACGATTCCGAACTTCCACAATCCCGCGGGTGTCACGCTCTCCCTCGGTCGCCGGGCTCGGGTCCTGGAGATCGCGCGGGCCGAGGACATCTTGATCCTCGAGGACAATCCCTACGGCCTCCTCGGTTTCGACTCCGAACCGATGCCCGCACTGAGGTCGCAGGAAGCGGAGGGGGTGATCTACCTCGGTTCGTTCTCCAAGACCTTCTCACCCGGCATGCGCGTCGGCTGGGCGTTGGCTCCGCATGCGGTGCGCGAGAAGTTGGTGTTGGCACAGGAGGCGGCGACCCTGTGTCCGCCGTCGTTCAGCCAGCTGGCGATCTCAACCTACCTCGATCAACACGACTGGCTCGGGCAGATCAAGCAGATGCGGGAGATGTACCGGGAGCGCCGGGACGCGATGATCGGCGCGCTGTCCGACATGATGCCCACCGACTGTTCGTGGAACCGGCCCGACGGCGGCTTTTTTGTGTGGCTCACGCTGCCCCCCGGTGTCGACGCCAAGGCGATGCTGCCGCGTGCGGTGACCGCGCGGGTCGCCTATGTTCCCGGCACCGCCTTCTTCGCCGATGGGTTCGGATCGAGCGCGATCCGGCTGTCCTTCTGCTATCCGTCTCCGGAGCGGATCAAGGAGGGGGTACGCCGGCTGGCCGATGTGCTCGCCACCGAGATGGAGTTGCGCGCGGCCTTCGGTGCCACGACGGAACCGTCCTCCCGGCCGACGGCGCGAAGCGGGTACGACATGCCCAGTACCGACGTGAGTTGAAAGGCGCCTGCCATGGACGAGTTCGAGCTCTCACGGGTACTGGTCTTGGCCGGAGGACTCTCGCACGAACGCGACGTATCGCTGCGCAGTGGCCGCCGGGTCGCCGAAGCGCTTCGGATGGCCGGTCTGGAGGTGGCCGAGAGCGACGTGGACGCGGGGCTGCTCGCGGCGCTGCGATCGGATCCGCCGAACTGTGTGATTCCGATGCTGCACGGCGAGACGGGTGAGGACGGCGCGATCCGGGAGGTTCTCGAGCTGCTGGAGTTGCCGTACGTCGGAACTCCGCCGGGAGCCTGCCGGCTGGCGTTCGACAAGCCGGTTGCCAAGGCGATCGTCGCCCAGGCCGGCGTGCATACGCCGGCGTCGGTGTGCCTGCCCGCGGAGACTTTCCGGGAGCTCGGCGCGACCGAGATGATGGCCGCGCTGGTCGATGAGCTGGGAATGCCTCTCCTGGTGAAACCGACACGGGGTGGATCGGCGCTGGGTTGCACGGTCGTGCACAGACCCGATCAGCTTCCATCGGCCATGGTGAACGCGTACGCGTACGGCCCGGTGGCGCTCGTAGAGCGGTTCGTGGTGGGCAAGGAGGTCGCGGTCGCCGTGATCGACGACGGCAGCGGGCCACGGGCACTGCCGGCGATCGGCATCGAGGCGGACGGCGGCGTCTACGACTACACCGCGCGCTATACGGCGGGAGCGACGGAGTTCGAGATTCCGGCAAGACTCGACGACGCCGACACCGCGGCATGCGCGAAAGTCGCACTGGATGTGCACGAGATCCTCGGACTACGGGATCTCTCCCGAGCCGACCTGATCGTCGATCCGGACGGCCGGGTGTGGTTCTTGGAGGCCAATATCGCTCCCGGCTTCACCGAGACCTCCACCGTGCCCCTCGCGGTCACCGCCGCGGGACTCGACCTGGGCAAGGTCTGTCTGTCCCTGGTGCATGCCGCGCTGGCGCGTTGAGTGGGCGAACGGCACAATCACCTGCATGCGCGACGTCACCTACCCGGCGATCATTCTGGCGGCTCGCCTCGGATTCAAGGGCTTGAAACAAGACCTCGTGCTCCGTGGCACCGAACGAGTCTCCTCGACCGGAGGAGTGCTGCTGGCGTTCAACCACATCAGCTACGTGGACTTCATCTACGGCGGACTGGCCGCTCAGCCGGCCGGCCGTCGGGTCCGATTCATGGCCAAGCGTGAGTTGTTCGATCATCGAGTCAGCGGCCCGGTCATGCGCTCCATGCATCACATCGCCGTCGACCGCGCGGAGGGCGAGGCGTCGGTCCGGATCGCGCTGGACTATCTCGCTGCCGGCGAGGTCGTCGGAATCTTCCCGGAAGCCACGATCTCCCGCGCGATGACTCTCAAGCCGTTCAAGACGGGCGCGGTGCGGATGGCGGCCACCGCGGGTGTCCCGCTATTGCCGGTCGTCCTGTGGGGCACACAGAGGATGTTCACCAAGGACCATCCGAGGGACCTCACGCGCGGCCGCACCATTTCGATCGATGTGGGGACTCCGCATCGACCCAGTGGCGAGAATCCGCTCGAGGAGACCGCGGCTCTGAAGGAAGACATGCAGCGGATGCTGGATCAGGCGATCGCCTGCCATCCGGACGGGATCCCGGCGGGTGCGTGGTGGCTGCCGGCCTCTCATGGCGGTGGGGCTCCGACCTTGGAGCAGGCGGCCCGACTCGACACCGCCGAGCGTGCGGAACGGGTCCGGCAGTACCGAGAGATGCGGGCCAAGCAGACCGGCAAGAGCTCTGAGTAGATTGATGGCTAAGTCGTTTTATCGACAATCTAGGTTGTCCAGCCGGCACCACCGATAGCCGTCTTCCGCCCCACCGGTCCGTGCGGGCTACGTTCGCGAGTCGGCTGCGCTGTCCCGCGCGCCGAGGCGAGGTAGGTCTTCTCGCTGCCAGTGGGCGAGATGATCAGCGGGTTGATCTGATCGGCTCGCCAGTCGCGGTCGGCCTAGCGGCGCATCCGGGTCGGGTTGACCCCGCGGCTCGTAGTGCGAGGCGTTGTGGATGTAGACGTCCGGCCCAATCCCACATCGCGGGCCAGCGCCGCGTACGGAGCCTGCCCGTGGTTGTCGAAGAGTTCACCGCGGGGCGGCCTCGAGCCGACCACGGTTCGCTTGTCGGGTCCGGACAGGATCTTCTGCCAGTCCAGGTAGCCCTGGACCTCAGTCGCGTGACAGTTCCAGGATCCGCTCGACCCGTCACGGTCGCAGGCCCGGTCAGTGAACCACCACCGTTGACCACCGGCCGTCGATGCTCTTCCGGCCGTCAAGCCGCCGGTGCTCGCGCACCAGGTCGTGCCCGTCGAAGATCGTCACCCGAATCGAGGCGACCCCTCGACCTCGGCCACCTCAATCCGCCGCGACGGCCGGGTGTGTCGTCAGTTCGGGTCGATGAGGTCGACGATGCGGCGGAGATCCTCCATCGTCGCGAACTCCACCATGATCCTGCCTTTGGACTTGCCCAGATCGACACGTACCCGAGTATCCAGCCGGTCGCCCAGGCGATCGCTCAGTTCGTCGAGTCCCGGAGCGACCGGGCGGTGACGCACAGGCGCCCGGCGCACCGAGGGCTCTCCGTCGCCGATAGCGACCAACTCCTCCAGCGCACGAACACTCATCCCCTCCGCGACGACACGTTGCGCAAGCGCATCCTGACGCTCTGAGTCATCGACCGCCAAGAGAGCGCGGGCATGACCGGCAGACAGTACGCCGGCCGCGACTCGGCGCTGGATCGGTGGCGACAGTTTGAGGAGTCGAAGGGTATTGGACACCTGTGGGCGGGATCGCCCGAGCCGACTCGCCAACTCCTCGTGCGTGCAACCGAAGTCTTCGAGGAGCTGTGCGTACGCCGCGGCCTCTTCCAAGGCATTGAGCTGAGAACGGTGAAGATTCTCCAACAGTGCGTCACGAAGCAGGTCGTTGTCCTCGGTCTGCCGCACGATCGCCGGAATCGACGACATCCCCGCTTGCTGGGCAGCTCGCCAGCGGCGTTCGCCCATGACCAACTCGAAAGCGGGTCCGACCGCACGGACAACGATCGGCTGGAGGAACCCGACCTCCTTGATCGAATGAACCAATTCGGCCATCGACTCTTCACCGAAGACCGCGCGGGGCTGGCGCGGATTCGGCGAGATGAGCGCTACCGGCACCTCCGTGAAGTAGGCCTCGACCGGGCCCGGCGCGGAAGCCGGAGTCGGGGCCGTCGGAGCTTCATCAGAGGTCGCCGACATCACCTCGCTGGTGTGGAGCACGGGCTCGGCCGTAGGAATCAATGACCCGAGACCACGGCCGAGACCACGGCGTAGAGCCCCACCTTTCGCGGGTTGATCAGACATGACTCAGCGTCCTCCCTCATCAGTCGAGCGGGCTCCCGGCGCACCCCTATCGGCGATCTCCCGGGCTGCTTCCAAGTAGCAGAGCGCGCCTGGCGACCCGGGGTCGTAGGTCATCACGGTCTGTCCGTAGGACGGCGCCTCTGAGACCCGAACGGAGCGAGGAATCGTGATCCGAAGAACCTGATCGGAAAAGTGCTGCCGGACCTCATCGGCAACACCTGCCGAGAGCCGAGTGCGAGCATCGAACATCGTGATCAGGATGGTGGAGACCTGGAGACCTGGATTCAAGTGTGCTTTCACCATATTCACGGTCTCCAGCAACTGGCCCAGCCCCTCGAGGGCGTAGTACTCCGCCTGGATGGGGATCATCACCTCATCGGCCGCGACGAGGGCGTTCAAAGTGAGAAGTCCCAAGGACGGCGGGCAGTCGATGAAGACGTAGTCGAATCTGTCTCCGGGTTCGCCTAGCCCACTATCCAGAAGTGTTCCCACACGAGGATCTGACTTCAGGGCCCGGTCGAGCCTGCTCTCCCGGGCGACGAGGCTTACGAGTTCGATCTCCGCGCCCGCGAGGTCGATGGTCGACGGGACCACGAAGACACTCTCCAGGTCCGGACAGGCGTGGACCACCGCCTTCAACGACTGACCCTCGACCATGACCTCGTAGGTCGACGGAGTGCCTCTACGGTGGTCGACGTTCAGCGCGGTGGAAGCGTTGCCCTGTGGATCCAGGTCGACGACGAGGATTCGCTGTCCGAGCTGAGCGAGCGCGGCAGCGATGTTCACCGTCGACGTCGTTTTGCCTACACCGCCCTTCTGGTTCGCCACGACCATGACCCGGGTTGCCGGGGGTCGCGGAAGGGCCTGGCGTGGGCGCACCTCGATCTCTTCTGGATCGTGGTGATGCGTGGACCCGAGCGTCACCTCCTCTGGTTCGGAGAGCGGCTGACCTATGACGAACCCCTGGGGCAGCGAGCCGTCTTGGGAAGGAGATGACGATGATGTTTCACGTGAAACCAAGTGGGCAGACAATACGTTCTCCTGTGGATAACCGATGCCGGGCTGTGGACGGTCCCGCTCAGACCGACCGGTCATGCCGGTGGATAACTTCTCCGGAGCACAAGATCACCTGACCTGCACTCCGCTCCGGACACCACCACGAGTCCAGGTCGCCACGTCCCCGCCGAGTCCCACTCATCAGCTCGACGAGCTGCGGGTCTCCCCGTTCAAACCGGGACGTATATGTGATCGCAAGGAAGTAAACTACCCTTCGCGAGTATTTCTGTGAAGCCGTATGACCGATGTTGTGGAGACCCCGTCCGCTTGTGTCAACGACAACACCTCAGGTGAATGACAGTCTTCATTGACAAGCTCGACCCGGGCCGACTCCAGCTCCTGATGTGCCGAGCTGCCCTTCAAAGCCAGCATCACACCGCCCGGTCGAAGGAGTGGAACCGACCAGCGCGCCAATTGACCCACCGGAGCGACAGCCCGGGAGATCACGGCGTCGAACTGACTGTCGGCACGCGTCACGCCGTCGGCGCGCGCACGCATGACTGCGACATTGTCCATCCCCAACCGAGCAATGCACTCCTCGAGGAACGTGGTCCTACGCAGCATCGGCTCCAGTAACGTCACCATCAGATCAGGTCGTGCGATCGCCACCACCAGGCCCGGGAGACCTGCGCCCGAACCTATGTCGCATACCTTCCAGTCAGGGTCTAACAGTTCTGTGAGGACCAACGAATTGAGGATGTGCCGGTCCCAGAGCCGTGGCCTCTCACGAGGCCCGATCAGCCCTCGGTCGACAGCATCATCAGCCAACATCCGCGCATACTGACGCATGACAACCACGGTGTCTTCCCCGAGAACTGCCGTTGCGTACGCCGGCTCAGTTCCCATCAGGCACGTTTCACGTGAAACAGCCGACCAGCGGGAACTGCCTCAGGCGGGCAGCACAACCACATAGCGATGCGGCGACTCACCGCTCGACTCCGACAGCAATCCAGCCGCCGCGACCGCGTCGTGCACCACTTTCCGCTCGAACGGCGACATCGGCTCGAGGGCTATGGACTCACCCGACTCCTTCACCTTCTCGATCACCGTCCCGGCCAGCTCGACGAGCTCGGTTCGGAGCTCAGCTCGATAGCCGGCCACGTCCAACATCAGCCGCGACCGTTCACCGGTCTCGCGATAGACGGCCAGACGAGTCAACTCTTGAAGTGCGTCCAGCACCTCTCCGCCTCGACCGACGAGCTGGTCGAGATCCCCGCCCACCACAGAGACCGACGAACGATCGCCTTCCACATCCATGTCGATATCGCCGTCCAAATCGGCGATGTCCAGGAGTTCCTCCAAGTAGTCAGCGGCGATATCGCCCTCTCGTTCCAGCCGTAGGATCGCATCATCGGTCCCGGCAGGCGCCTCGACAGTCTCGTTCATGGCTTCTTCCTCAATCGGTTCGGGGCTCACGCCAGCTCTAGTGCTATGACACCGCTAGGTGGCAGGTCGTTGTTTGCGTTGGCTTCTCGTCGTCTTCTTCGGCTGCTTCCTGCCCGGCGGCCGTGTCACGGGGTCCGTTCCGTTCACCACCGAACCACCGTCTGCTCGCGCCTCAGGAACACCCGCAACGCCACCGTCCTCTTCTCCACCCCGTCCGCGCTTCTTGCGTTCGTCCCGCTCCGCCTTCGCCTTCGCGGCCGGCGTGTTCGGTGCCGGATTGTTTCGGATCACATAGAACTGCTGAGCCATCGTCCACAGATTTGAGGTCGTCCAGTAGATGAGGACGCCGATCGGGAACGCAATCCCGCCGACTCCGAAGATCAAGGGGAACACATACAACATGATCTTCTGCTGCTGCGCGAACGGACCGGTCAAGGACTCGGCCGGCATGTTCTTGCTCATCAACTGCTTCTGTGTCAAGAACGTGGTCGCCGTCATCGCCACGACCAGGATCAGTGCCATCGCGATGACCCCGGCGCTGTCGCTCAGACCCGTTCCGCTACCCCAGCCGAGGAGTGAACTCTTGATCGGAACCCCGAAGAGTTCCGCGTTCGAGAACTCGACCGCCTGATCGTCGGTCAGAAAAGCGTGTCCCTTGTCCTTCCGCGCAGCCTGATCGATGATCCGGAACAACGCCAAAAAGATCGGCATCTGCACGAGCAGCGGCAGACACGACGAGAACGGGTTGGTGCCGGTCTCCTTGTAGAGCTTCATCGTCTCCTGCGACATCCGCTCCCGGTCGTGACCGTACTTCTCCTGCAGCGCCTTCACCTGAGGTTGAATCAGTTGCATGTTCCGGCTCGACTTGATCTGTTTCACGAACAGCGGGATCAGCGCCGCGCGAATGACCAAGGTCAGGCCGATGATCGACAGCACCCATGCGGCGCCCGACTCAGCCGGGAACACCTCACTCCATAGCGAGTGGAACCCCACAAGAACCAGCGAGATGACCCAGTACAGGGGCAGCATGATCGCGTGCCCGATATCGCCTAACAGTTCCATTGAGCTGATCCGACTCCTCGATCCTGAGCCCTGAACTGCTCAGTGGTAGATTCTTCTCGTTTCGTAGTAGCACCTGTGCCTGGCACCGGGTCATAGCCACCCGACGACCACGGGTGACAACGCCCCAGGCGACACAGGGCCAGCCAAGAGCCGCGGACACTCCCATGTGCGCGGACCGCTTCGAGTGCGTAGGCCGAACACGACGGATGATAACGACATACCTGTCCGTACAAGGGGCTGATGACCGCTCGATAGACGCGCAACGATCCGATCAGTAGGTACTTCATCGCTCCCTCCGTCGTTCTCGCAGGTCCGACAAACAACGATCCAGCTCATCACCGAGTTCGTGATAGGTCGCCCGTGACGCTCCCGGATTCGCCCTGACGACGGTCGACGTGCCCGCCCCGAAGGCCGACGCGCGCTCCCGGACCAAGTGCCGGAGTCGCCGCTTCACCTTGTTGCGGATGACCGCCGAACCCACTGCTCTGGAAACTACCAAACCCACGTAGCCGGACGACGAGACTGCCTTTGCTTCGCCGCTGCTCACCGGATCGGCGCCGCCTTCGGGACGGGTCGCGAACGTCTCTCCCACCACACGATGCACCACCAGTAGGCGAGAACCGACCCGCCTACCCCGCCGCACGACGCGAGAGAAATCCGGACCCGACGTCAGACGACGAATGGAAGGCACGACCGGACTCGATCACGCAGTTGACTGCCGTCGCGCTTAGACAGCGAGGCTCTGACGCCCCTTACGACGTCGGGACGCCAAGATCGCACGACCGGCCCGGGTGCGCATCCGCAAGCGGAAGCCATGCGTCTTGTGCCGCCGGCGATTGTTCGGTTGATAGGTGCGCTTGCTCACGAGCCTGCTCTCCGTTTACTCGAAGACGAACATCTGGCGATCAGTCGACCCAAATGCCTGGAAGTCTGTGTCTTCACGCTGACCTCACGTGTGACCGAGTAACGATAGGCGGTGCCGGCCAGCAGCGTCAATTTGCCGATGCCGCACCCGAAGCCCCAGCGAGTCCGCACCCGAAGTCGAGAAGCCTGTGGATATCGTCTTGCTGACAGCGCGCGGATCGGGTTAACCTCCGAGGAGCCACGACTCCCTCCACGTGGGCCGGGCGTGCCTGGTCACCCGTGGGAGAACGCTCTCCGGCGTGGCTCGGTTCAACGGGCTCTGCTGGCTTCCTGCGTCCTCGAAGCCGCGTTCACAACCTGTGGACAAGTTTGTGGACGCACGCCCGAAACGGCTCGTTCGCTCCGCGAACCGTAGTACCGGCACGGCGGGCGGCGATCACCCGAACAAGACAGCACGAGAAAGTCGGCACTGTGGACAATCCGCTGGACCAACCCCGAAGTGTCCCTCCGGAGGGCCCGGGTCCTCACCTCCAGCTCGCGACTGTCTGGGCAACCGCCATCACCCAACTCGAACCATTTCAACGCGCCTGGCTTACTTCCAGCGAACCGGTCACCCTTCACTCGGACACCGCCATCGTCGCCGTTGCCAACGACTTCACGCGCACACAACTCGAGGGACGGTTGCGGTCTCAGTTGGAAGACGCCTTGAGCGCGACCTACGGACGGGCCATCCGGCTCGCCGTCACTGTCGATCCCGACCTCGACCCAGGCCTCAACAGGGGCCCGGAGCGAGAGCAATTCGAGCCGACCGCTCAGGCCACCGGTCAAGTCTATATGTCGACAAGTGGATCAATCGCTCATGAGGACTACGAGTCCGACGCCGCCCCCAGCCCGAGCCCTCGACGCGACGACGGGCTCAGCCACGACTTCGGCGGTCGCGACCTCGCTGCGGTCCCCGCCGGTTCCAGCAGCACCGGCGAGACCCGCCTCAACCCCAAGTACACCTTCGAGACCTTCGTCATCGGCTCCTCCAACCGGTTTCCGCACGCCGCGGCGGTCGCCGTCGCCGAAGCACCCGGGAAGTCCTACAACCCGCTGCTCATCTACGGAGACTCAGGACTCGGCAAGACCCACCTCCTGCACGCGATCGGACACTACGTGCGAAGCCTGTACGCCGGCGCGAAGGTCCGATACGTCAGCAGCGAGGAATTCACCAACGAGTTCATCAACGCGATTCGCGACGACCGCCAGGACCGCTTCAAGCGTCGCTATCGAGACGTCGACGTCCTGCTGATCGACGACATCCAGTTCCTCGAGGGCAAGACCCAGACTCAGGAAGAGTTCTTCCACACCTTCAACACCCTGCACAACGCCAACAAACAGATCGTGTTGACCAGCGACCGCGCACCGAAACGACTGGAGGCCCTGGAGGACCGGCTGCGGAACCGATTCGAGTGGGGGCTGATCACCGATGTCCAGCCGCCCGACCTGGAGACCCGGATCGCGATCTTGCGCAAGAAGGCCGCCATGGACCGCCTCTCCGCTCCTGCCGACGTGCTCGAGTTCATCGCGTCCAAGATCCAAACCAACATCCGCGAGCTCGAAGGCGCCCTGATCCGCGTCACCGCGTTCGCCAATCTCAACCGGCAAGAGGTCGACATCACCTTGGCCGAGATCGTGCTCAAGGATCTCATCCCTGAGGGAGGCGAGCCCGAGATCACCGCCGGCACCATCATTGCCCAGACGGCCGCCTACTTCGGAGTCTCCATCGAAGACCTCACCGGACCGTCCCGCGGCCGGCACCTCGTCCAGGGCCGTCAGATCGCGATGTATCTGTGTCGCGAACTCACGTCGCTGTCCCTGCCCAAGATCGGTGCGCACTTCGGGAACCGCGACCACACCACGGTCATGTACGCCGACCGCAAGATCAACAAGCTGCTGGCCGAGCGCCGGTCGGTCTTCAACCAAGTCAGCGAACTCACCAACCGCATCAAACTCCAGGCTCGCCAGACATGAACCCGAGGAATGACCAGAGCAGTACGAACCGTGTGGAAATGCTGGGGAAAGACTCCGGAGTTATCCACAGGAGTTGTGGATAACATTCGTGAGTCAGCTGTGGGGCGCGCTCTACGCACACCCGGTCACCGGTCATGCCGGCCTGCCATCCACAGGTCGTCCTCACCCTGATGAGCCTCTGACCTCGGTATTTGCTCGTCATCCACAGTTTCCACCGCAGCTATCACTACTACGAACCTCCAAGGAAACGGAACGACAGTGAAATTCTCCTGCGGCCATCGCTTGGGGACAACTCCCCGACATGACAGGATCGAGTTCGCCTCACCCGGCATCGGCACGACAAGGATGGGAAGGGATTCGACGTGAAGTTCCGAGTCGATCGCGACGTACTGGCAGAGGCAGTCGCCTGGGCCGCTCGCAGTCTTCCCGTCCGGCCGAGCGTGCCGGTGCTCGCCGGCGTCATGATCGAGGCGCGCAGCATGCCGGACGAGGGCCTCGAACTCTCGACGTTCGACTACGAGACCTCGGCCCGAGCCACCCTCACCGCCGAAGTCAGTTCGGAGGGCAAGACTCTGGTGAGCGGGCGGCTGCTCGCCGACATCTGTCGCAGCCTTCCCGACAAACCCGTGGACGTCGTGATGGAGGGCGCCCGGGTCTCGCTGACCTGCGGCTCGGCTCGCTTCAGTCTGCAGACGATGCCCGTCGAGGACTACCCGGCACTGCCGGCCATGCCCGGAGCCACCGGTACGGTGCCGAGCGAGCGGTTCGCGCACGCGGTCAGCCAGGCGGTCACCGCGGCCGGACGGGACGACATGTTGCCGGTCCTCACCGGTGTCCGGCTGGAGATCGAAGGCTCGACCATCTCCTTGCTGGCCACCGATCGCTTCCGGCTCTCGCACCGTGAGCTGACCTGGGACCCGGGGCACGCCGATGCTTCGGCCGCGGCCCTGGTGCCGGCCCGAGTGCTGGGCGATACCGCGAAGTCCCTGACTGCCGGCACCGACGTCACCATCGCCCTGTCCTCGACCCGGGCCGGCGAAGGCATCATCGGTTTCGAAGGACAGACCGCCGGCGGCCTGCGCACGACGACGACTCGGTTGCTCGACGGAGAGTTCCCGAAGGTGCGGAGCTTGTTCCCCGCCGAGCATCTCACCGTGGCCACGGTCGACAAGGCCGCGCTCATCGAGTCGGTCAAGCGCGTCTCGTTGGTGGCCGAGCGGAACACCGCGGTGCAGTTGGCGTTCGAGGACGGCGTGCTCACCCTCGACGCCGGATCGGGCGACGAGGCACAGGCCTCGGAGTCGATCCCGGCCGACATCACCGGCGACGCGATCACGACTGGGTTCAATCCGTCGTTCCTGCTCGACGGCCTCTCCGCGATCGACGAGCCGGTGGTCAAGCTGGCCTTCACCCAAGCCGCGAAGCCGGTCGTCATGACCGGGCTGGCCGCCGACGGCAGCGAAGGAAGCGACTTCCGCTACCTACTGATGCCACGCCGCCTGCTGTCATAGAGCGGATCCCGGAGACGGCTCAGAAGACGGGCCCAGAAGACGGGCCCGGAACTAGTCAGCTCGCTCTTCATTCAGGCAGTCTTGGTCTGCCTCGCACGCACAAGGTCCCACGACAGGAGAAGGCATGGACATCGGGCTGGTCGGCCTCGGCAAGATGGGCGGCAACATGCGCGAACGGATGCGGCGCGGCGGCCTCCGGGTGGTCGGCTACGACCGAGATCCGGATCTCGCCGACGTGGCCTCCCTGGAGGCTCTGGTGGCGGAGTTGCCGGCGCCCAGAGTGGTCTGGGTGATGGTTCCCGCCGGTGAGCCGACCAAGCAGACCGTCGACGCGTTGGGCGAGTTGCTCGCGGCCGGCGACCTGGTCGTCGATGGCGGCAACTCCCGGTGGACCGATGACATCGCCAACGCCGCGGCCCTTGCCGAGCGCGGGATCGGATACGTCGACTGCGGAGTCTCCGGTGGTGTGTGGGGTCTGGAGAACGGATACGCCCTGATGTACGGCGGCTCCCCGGCCGACATCGCCAAGGTGCAGCCCGCCTTCGACGCTCTCAAGCCCGAGGGCGAGTTCGGTGCCGTTCATGCGGGCGCCGTCGGGGCGGGGCACTTCTCCAAGATGGTTCACAACGGCATCGAGTACGCCGTCATGCAGGCCTACGCCGAAGGGTGGGAGCTGCTGGAGAAGGTCGACCTCGTCGACAACGTCACCGAGGTCTTCCGATCGTGGCGCGAGGGCACCGTGATCCGGTCCTGGCTCCTCGATCTGCTGGTTGCGGCTCTCGACGCCGATCCGGGCCTGGAGTCCATCCGCGGCTATGCGGCCGACTCGGGCGAAGGACGATGGACCGTGGAGGCGGGTATCGCGCACGCCGTGCCGACCCCGGCCATCACGGCGGCGCTCTACGCGCGGTTCGTCTCTCGGCAGGAGGACTCGCCCGCGATGAAGGCGATCTCGGCCATGCGGAACCAGTTCGGCGGCCATGCGGTCGAGACCGCGCCGCCCCCCGGTGGTGACGCCAACCCCGACCCGGCCTGAGGGTCTGCCCTGTACGTCTCGCGCCTCGCGCTACACGACTTCCGGAGCTATCCGGAGGTCACCGTCGACCTCACGGCCGGCGTGACGTCGTTCCTGGGTGGCAACGGCCAGGGCAAGACGAATCTGATCGAGGCCGTCGACTATCTCTCGCGCCTGAACTCGCACCGGGTAGCCGCGGACGCGCCCCTGGTCCGGGTCGGCGCCGACCGCGCGGTGATCAGCGCCGTAGTCGTCAAGGACGAGCGGCCCGCCACCCTCGAGATCGAGATCAACCCCGGCCGGGCCAACCGCGCGCGAGTCAATCGAGCGCCGCTGCCGCGGACTCGCGACTTGGCCGGCATGGTGCGCACGGTCGTCTTCTCACCGGAGGATCTGGCGCTGGTCAAGGGAGACCCCAGTGAGAGAAGGCGGTTCCTGGACGACCTCCTGATCCTCAGGACGCCTCGGTTGGGCGGTGTCCGGGCCGACTACGAGCGGGTGCTCAAGCAGCGCAATTCGTTGCTCAAAGGCAATCGATCGGTACGGCGGACGGGACCGGCGGCGAGCGGAGAGCCCGACACCATGATGTCGACTCTCGCCGTCTGGGACGGTCAACTGGTCCGCCTGGGAACCGAGCTGATCGGTGCGCGACTGGAGTTGCTGGCCGCCTTGCGGCCCCATCTCGCGCGCTCCTACTCGAGCGTGGCCGAGGGCGCGTCGCGTTCGGTTGCCGAGGGCACCTACCGGTCCGAGATCCTCGCGGCGAGCCAGCGCTCCGACTCGGCTCCGCCGGACGCCGCCGAGATCGCCCGCGCACTGACCGACCAGTTACTGGCCCGCCGGAAGGACGAAATCGACCGCGGCCTCACGCTGGTGGGCCCGCATCGCGACGATGTGTCGTTCACCCTGAGTCACGCCCAGGGCGACGAGCGTGGCGGAGCGCAACCGCTGCCGGTCAAGGGATACGCCTCGCACGGAGAATCGTGGTCGTTCGCCCTCGCCATGAAACTGGCGTCGTACCAGCTCTTGCGCGCCGAGGGCGACGACCCGATCCTGATCCTGGACGATGTGTTCGCCGAACTCGACGAACACCGGCGCGAGCACCTGGCCCGGTTGGTCTCCGGGGCCGAACAGGTGCTGGTGACCGCGGCGGTGACCGACGACGTCCCCGAAGCCTTGGCCGGCCGACGATTCTCGGTAGCGGATGGGAGGGTCTCACCCGATGGGCAGTGACATGGACAGTGACATGGACAGCGAAATAGACGGGGAAATGGACAGTGCAAAGAGGGAGTCAGCCGAGGACGGCCTCGAGCTCGCTCGTTCGCTGGCCCGTGCGGTGTCTCGGGCCCGCCCCGCGACCGGCACCGGATCCTCGCCGCGACGTCCGCGGCGACGTCGAGGAGAGCCACGAGCCGGCGCCCGGGTGTCCGGAGCGCATCCGGACGAGCGGGATCCGCAGACGCTGGATATCACGCTGAGTCGCCTGGTCTCCGATCACGGCTGGGATGTCGATCTGCGGATCCAGGGAATCTTCGGGCGCTGGGCCGAGCTGGTCGGCGCCGACGTCGCCCGGCACTGCACACCGGAATCATGTGGACCTCGGGACGCGGGTGACGGCGGGCACATGCTCGTCGTCCGCACCGATTCGACCGCCTGGGCGACTCAGATGCGGCTGTTGGCGCCAACCGTCGTACGCCGTCTCAACGCCGAACTCGGGGATGGAACGGTGGCGGTGATCAGCGTCCAGGGACCCCACGGGCCCTCGTGGAAGAAGGGCGCACGGTCGGTCCGCGACGGTCGCGGTCCGCGCGACACCTACGGCTGAACCAGCGGCCGATCTGCCGCGCCAGCGGCGGCGTCCCCGGTAGAGGGGCACGGCTGACGGTCTTGCGTGCCTCTGTGAGGCCGTATCTCAGCGCTGAGTAGGCAATTCATCCACAGATCCCCCCGGATCTGAGACGTCGGATCGGAAATGCGGCCCTCCGCGAGGTATTATGGCGTGGTGGTCGTCGGCTGAACCAGCGGCGACCGCGCCTGTTGTCCAGGCCCTGATTGTGTCCCGGCGGTTCTCCGGCCGGGCCCACGCGAAAGAGGTAGTGGTGAGCGACGGTTTGTCGACGGAAGTGTCTCGCGAAACCCCTCTATCGAACAGCACACCAGACGGCACGGAGTACGACGCCGGCTCGATCCAGGTCCTCGAAGGACTGGAAGCCGTGCGCAAGCGTCCCGGCATGTACATCGGTTCGACCGGGGAGCGCGGTTTGCATCATCTGGTCTGGGAGATCGTCGACAACGCCGTCGACGAGGCGTTGGCGGGCTTCTGCGACCGGATCGTGGTCACCCTGCAAGCCGACGGCGGGGTCCGCGTCGAGGACAACGGCCGAGGCATCCCGACCGACATCCACCCGACCGAGGGAATCCCCGCGGTCACCATGGCCTTGACGATGCTGCACGCCGGCGGCAAGTTCGGCGGCGGCGGCTACAAGGTCTCCGGGGGCCTGCACGGGGTCGGGGTCTCGGTCGTCAACGCATTGGCCAGCACGCTGGTGGTCGAGGTCAAGAACCGCGACCATCTGTGGCGGCAGTCGTTCAGTCTCGGCGAGCCCGACGGCGACCTCGAGGAGGTCCGGGAGATGGCGCCGGGCGAGTCGACCGGCACCACCGTCACCTACTGGGCGAGTGCGGACATCTTCGAGACGACGACCTACTCCCTGGAGACGATCACGAACCGGTTCCGGGAGATGGCTTTCCTGAACAAGGGCCTGGAGATCGTGATCCGCGACGAGCGGCCCACGGCGGACGAGCTGGCCGACGCCGTCGAGGACGCCACGGTCGACGCCGGCATCGACCAGTCCGGTACCGACGCGATCAAGCGCGCCGACACCGGCGGCATCGAGCGCACCTTCAAGTACGACGCCGGCCTGGTCGACTACGTCACCCATCTCAACAAGCGCAAGACCGCGGCCAATCCGTCGATCATCTCGTTCGAGGCGGAGCACTCCGGCGAGGGGGACCTCAGCCTGGAGGTCGCCATGCAGTGGAACACCTCCTTCACCGAGTCGGTGCACACGTTCGCCAACACCATCAACACCCACGAGGGCGGCACCCACGAGGAGGGCTTCCGGGCGGCGCTCACCAGCTTGGTCAACAACTGGGGCGAGACCTGGGGCCTGATGAAGAAGAAGGAAGACCGGGTGACCGGCGACGACGCTCGCGAGGGATTGACGGCGATCGTCTCCATCAAGCTCGGCGAACCACAGTTCGAGGGGCAGACCAAGACCAAGCTCGGCAACACCGAGGCCAAGGGCTTCGTGCAGCGGGTGGTCAACGACCAGTTGGGTGCCTGGCTCGAGCAGAACCCGACCGAGGGCAAGGTAATCGTACGGCGCGCGCAGGCCGCCGCGTCCGCTCGGGTGGCCGCCCACAAGGCCCGCGACCTGGCTCGCAAGCGCAAGGGCCTGCTCGGGAACGGCAGCCTGCCCGGCAAGCTCGCCGACTGCCAGTCGACCAGCCCCGAGGAATGCGAGATCTTCATCGTCGAAGGCAACTCGGCCGGCGGTTCGGCCAAGGGTGGCCGGGATCCGCGCACCCAGGCGATCCTGCCGATTCGAGGCAAGATCCTGAACGTCGAGAAGGCACGCATCGACAAGGTCCTGGGCAACGCGGAGGTGCAGTCGATCATCTCGGCACTCGGCACGGGCGTCCACGACGAGTTCGACCTGGCCAAGCTGCGCTATCACAAGGTGGTGCTGATGGCCGACGCCGACGTCGACGGGCATCACATCAACACCCTGCTGTTGACGCTGTTGTTCCGATTCATGCGCCCGCTGATCGAGCACGGGTACGTGTACATGGCCCAGCCCCCGCTGTACCGGTTGCGCTGGAACAATCCGCACCCCCATGAGTTCGTCTACTCCGACGCCGAGCGCGACGCGCTGAAGGCGGACGGCGTCGCCTCGGGCAAGAAGCTGCCCAAGGAGAACCCGGTACAGCGCTACAAGGGCCTCGGCGAGATGAACGCCGACGAGCTCTGGGAGACCACCATGGATCCCGAGCAGCGGCTGATGCTCAACGTCACCCTGGACGACGCGGCTCAGGCGGACGAGATCTTCTCCATCCTGATGGGTGAGGACGTCGAGCAGCGCCGGTCTTTCATCCAGCGCAACGCCAAAGACGTGCGCTTCCTCGACATCTGAGCTTCCTAGACACCTGAGAGCGACGAGACCGTGACCGAGACACCCACGACGCCCCCGCCCGCCGGCGGCCGGATCGAGCCCATCGAGTTGCAGACCTCGATGCAGCGCGCCTATATCGACTACTCGATGGCGGTGATCGTCGGCCGGGCGCTTCCCGACGTACGAGACGGACTCAAGCCGGTGCACCGGCGGGTGCTCTATGCGATGTACGACGGCGGCTACCGCCCGGATCGCGGCTTCTCGAAGTGCTCGCGGGTCGTCGGCGACGTGATGGGCCAGTACCACCCGCATGGGGATACCGCGATCTACGACACGTTGGTCCGGCTGGCCCAGCCGTGGGTCATGCGCGCCCCGCTGATCCAGGGGCAGGGCAACTTCGGCTCGCCCGGCGACGACGGCGCGGCCGCGATGCGCTACACCGAGTGCCGGATGGACCCGCTGGCTCTGGAGATGGTGCGCGACATCGAACAGGAGACCGTCGACTTCCAGCCGAACTACGACGGCCGGTCCCAGGAGCCGGTGGTGCTGCCGTCCCGGTTCCCCAACCTGCTGGTCAACGGTTCGGCCGGGATCGCGGTCGGGATGGCCACCAACATCCCACCGCACAACCTTCGCGAGGTCGCGGACGGAGCGCTGTGGGCGCTGGCCCATCCCGGCGCTACCCGCGACGAACTCCAGGACGCGCTGATCGAGCGAGTCAAGGGGCCCGACTTCCCCAACGGGGCGCTGATCGTCGGCCGCAACGGAATCGAGGAGGCCTACCGGACCGGTCGCGGTTCGATCACCCAGCGGGCCGTGATCGATATCGACGAGGACCGGCAGGGCCGCACCTGCCTGACGGTCAGCCAACTGCCCTACATGGTGAACCCGGACACCCTGGCGAAGAAGATCGCCGAGCTCGTCGGCACCGGCAAGGTGCAGGGCATCGCCGACGTCCGCGACGACTCCTCGGGCCGCACCGGTCAGAGCCTGGTGATCGTGCTGAAGCGCGACGCCGTGGCCCGCGTCGTCCTCAACAACCTGCTCAAGCACACCGAACTACAGACGAACTTCTCGGCCAACATGCTGGCGCTGGTCGACGGGGTGCCCCGCACGCTGAGCATCGACCAGTTCATCAGCAGTTGGGTGAGCCATCAGATCGACGTGATCCAGCGGCGTACCCGGTTCCGGCTCGCCGCCGCCGAGAAGCACGCTCACGTGTTGCGGGGCCTGGTCAAGGCACTGGACGCGCTCGACGACGTCATCGCCCTGATCCGCAACTCCCCGGATGTGGACGAGGCGCGGTCCGGCCTGATGGACCTGCTCGCGGTCGACGAGATCCAGGCAACGGCGATCCTCGACATGCAACTGCGCCGGTTGGCGGCCTTGCAGCGGCAGAAGATCATCGACGACCTGGCCGCGCTCGAAGAGGAGATCCTCGACTACCAGGCGATCCTGGACAGCGAGACCCGGCAGCGGACGATCATCTCCGAGGAACTGGAGGCGATCGTCGCCAAGCACGGCGACGAGCGCCGCTCGCAGATCGTCCCCGCCGACGGAGACCTGTCGATGGAGGACCTGATCCCCGACGAGGACCTGGTGGTCTCGATCACCAGGGGCGGGTACGCCAAGCGGACGCGGGCCGACGCCTACCGCAGTCAGAAGCGCGGCGGCAAGGGCGTTCGTGGCGCGGCGTTGCGTGGTGACGACGTGGTGCAACACTTCATCGCGACGTCCAACCACCACTGGTTGCTGTTCTTCACCACCGCCGGGCGGGTCTACCGGACCAAGGCCTACAACCTTCCCGAGGCCTCTCGCGACGCCCGGGGCGGCCATGTGGCGGGACTGCTGAGCTTCCAGCCGGACGAGGATATCGCCCAGGTGCTGGCGATCCGGGACTACGACCAGGCGCCGTACCTCGTGCTTGCGACGCGCAACGGTCTGGTCAAGAAGACCCGCCTGGGCGACTACAACTCGCCGCGGCAGGCCGGCGTCATCGCGATCAACTTCCGCGAGGACGACGACGAATTAATCGGTGCGGAACTGGTCAACGCCGACGACGACATCCTGCTGGTGTCCCGCAAGGGCCAGTCGATCCGGTTCCAGGCCGACGACTCCCAACTGCGGCCGATGGGCCGGGCCACGTCGGGTGTCGCGGGCATGAAGTTCCGTACGGGCGACTCGATGCTATCGATGTCGGTCATCCGGGCCGACCAGGTCCGCGCCGAGGAGTTGGCCGCCGCGCACCCGCAGTACGTCTTCACGATCACCGACGGCGGCTTCGCCAAGCGCACCCGGATCTCGGAGTATCGCCGTCAGTCTCGGGGCGGGATCGGCATCAAGGCGATGTCGCTGGCGAGCTCCGAACGCGGCATGTTGGTTGGTGCCTTCATCGTCTCCGAGGGGGACGAAGTCCTGTCGATCACCCAAGCGGGGCAGGTGGTCCGCAGCCCGATCAACGACGACTTCCGGCCTACCGGTCGATCGACCATGGGGGTCAAGTTCGTGACCCCGAAACCCGGGGACGCGGTCGCCGTGGTTGCTCGATCTGTCGAGCTGAACTCGTCTGAATTGGAGGAGGATGCAACAATCGACGGACAACTTCCCGAAGCGGACTCGCGGGGGGATACTGCGGAATCGGTAGACGAGGGCCCTAAGGAGGGGTGATGACCGGTGGACAAGTGACGCCCCCGCCCAACCACGGACGACCCGCCAGGGTCATCCCGCCGATGCCGAAGCAGACGACGAGTCCGCCGGCCGTCCAGCCCCCGCAGGCGGCCGTAGGGGGCGTTCAAACCGCCGCTCCCAAGATCTCGTTGAAGAAACGGTTCGCGAAAGTCTTCACGCCGGCGCAGACACCTCCGCCGTCGAACGACACCGCGACCGGCTCCGGCAACGGCTATTCGAACGGTGGGGCACGTGTCACAGCCACGAGTACGGGCAATGGTGCGGTCACGGGAGCGAACCCCGTGACCTCGACAACGGCGCGGGTCCCGGCCGCTCCGCCGCCACCGCCTCGTCCACAGGTTTCGGCGCAGACCCGGGTGCAACAGGCGGTCGCCAAGGTGCGACCCCCCGCGCCGCCGCGGCCGGCGGCCCCCGGCCAGGTGCCGCAGTCCGCACCGGCCGGCGGCCGCCCGCCCCGGAAGGCTCGACTGAGGCTGATGTTGGTCGATCCCTGGTCGGTGATGAAGACCGCGTTCTTGTTGTCGGTCGCCATGGGCATCGTCACGTTGGTCGCCGTCCTCATCGTCTGGACCGTGCTCGGCTCTGCCGGGGTCTGGGATTCGGTCAACGAGTCGATCCGCGGTGTCATCGGTGACCAGGCCAGCAAGAACTTCGACATCGAGGACTACATCGGTACGAGCCGGGTCCTCGGCTTCACCGCCTTGGTCGCCGTCATCGACGTGGTCCTGCTGACCGCACTCGCCACCCTTTCCGCGTTCCTCTACAACATGGCCGCCGCACTCCTCGGCGGACTCGAGGTCACCCTGGTCGAGGACAGCTGAGGCTCATCTCATCACGCGTGTTCCGGCCGACCGTTTTGATGGCCTCGCCCGCCGTGAGGTAGTCTTCGGGGTCGCCGCTTCGGTGAGCGGCACACGTCAGTTCGCAGCTTTCGCGCTGCACCCGGGCCTATAGCTCAGACGGTTAGAGCGCTTCCCTGATAAGGAAGAGGTCACAGGTTCAAGTCCTGTTAGGCCCACCCCACCTGACCAGCGCGGATCCGGCTACCGGCCACCGTTCTCGGCGGTTGAGTCAGGCGACTATCTCGATCCGCATCTTGACGGCTTCCTCGAGTCGCCTTCGGAGATTCAGCTGGCGATGTCGTTGGTGAGGAACCGGTTGAGTGGGAGTTCGATGTCGACGCCGTTGATCTGGAAGACGATGCGGCCGTTGACAGCTCCGGCTGCTGCGGCGTACTCGGCAAGTGTGGACAGCAGGAGGTCGTCGCGGCCTTCGATTCGGGAGACCGCGGCTTGCTTGATGCCCATCTTCTCGGCGAGTTGGGTCTGGGTTTGGGCGGCGACTTTGCGGATCTCGGCGAGACCCTCGGCGTAGATCCGGTTCGTCTCCGTGACACCACGGTCGATGTTGTCGACCGCTTTGATCATGCCCGGCTCGCTGAGGATTTCGTCGAGTAACGGGTCGCCGCCGACGAACCCGGCGGGAATGTCCTTGTCAGTCGTCGTCTCTCCTGCCTTCCTCGCGTCACCACTGCTCGATCACCATGTCGGCGCGGTGACCGACGCTGTCGTACCAAACATCGCCGATCTTGGTTTTGTCTCCGGCGAACAGCGCGACCACGACCTCGTCGGAGTCGGGAGGGAACCAACAGATCAGCCGGACCGCAATCCCCTTCTCGAAGGGGGTGGGAAGTCCGCCAGACCCGGTGCCTCCCGGACTGGGCCACCCGCTTGAGACCGGCAGTCTCCGCGGCTGGTGGAGCCGGAAGTCTCCGCAGTGTCACGAGCGCAGCGGCCACGAGTTCCAACTGGCGCCGATGGTAGGCGTTGCCTTCGCGAGATTTGCGTTGGGTCCGGCGGATCAAGTGATCGAACTCGATGGGCCAGCGCAACCTCACTACGACTACATTACGTCAGAGGAGTATTACGCACAAGTAGTGCTACTGGTAGTTGCTGATGGGAGACCAACCGGGTGCCTGGGCCGCCGACGGGCACAGTCGCAGCCGGACACCCACGCACGCCGCGCCAGGCAGAACGCGTATGAACGCAGACCAGCAGCGCTGGCTGATAGCGGTGGTTCAAAGAACACACTGACCTACCGATCCTCGCCCGCGCCGCGAATGTCAGCATCGCCACACCGCTACCTCCATGAAACACCAACAACACGGTGGGAACATCCAAGTCCTCACCGGCCCGGACGGCCACCGGAATGGGTCCGATGTCGAACCCGGCTCGGTCCACGACATCACCGCAGCCCCCTAGCGCATCGGAGTCATCACCACCGCCGCACTCGTCCTACTCCACCCACAAAGACCAACCCGATAAGAAGACCTCACTGGGTCGATCGGCTGCACGCCGAGCAGCTGCCGAAGATCTCCAGAACGTGCTCAACCTCCGGGCCGGATTGGGCACCTAGCATGCTCCTTCGACACGAGACGTCGCCGACACCGCTCCTTCGCGCCATCGTCCTTCTCACTCTTGGGTAGTTGTGGTGCGCCTCTGCAACCGGAATTGCCATATCGACCTCTGTCGAGAATGATTATCATTAGCAACGGGGGTTCTTGGGCGGCCACGGGGTACTGGCCTTGCCGTGACCTGCCCTATGCCGACATGCCCCTAGCGAAGAAGGAATGGTTCCCTTGTCCGACCCGATCACCTCCTACCGGAGAGGCACACTCGCCGCGTCGGCCCTGGTCGTCGCCATCGCCCTGATGGGGTGCGGATTGAACACCGAGTCGCCCGAGTCGTCGCCCGGCGCGACTCGGACCACCATCAAGGTGGCGACGCTTGAGCCCGTCGGCAACCTGAATCCCTGGATGTTCGGAGGGCAGTTCCATGCCATGGACGCGATCTACGACCCCCTAGTCGCCTACGGGCCCGGCGGCGAGTTCCAGCCAGCTCTGGCCGAGTCATGGGAGATCGCCGCGGACGGATTGTCGGTCACGTTCAAGCTGCGCGAGGGGGTCACCTTCCACGACGGCACCGACTTCGACGCTGAGGCGGTGAAGTGGAACTTCGAGCAGTGGGTCGGCAAGGAGGACTACTCCTGGCTGGGCACCTCGACCGTGGTCGAGAAGATCACAACCTCCGACGCGCGGACCGTCACCCTCGAGCTGAGCAGGCCCTATCCCCCGCTGGTGCAAGAGCTGACCGTGGTCCGGCCGGTCCGGTTCGTCAGCCCCAGCTCGGCAGCCGACGGCGCCTACGCCGACCCCATCGGCACTGGGCCGTGGAAGTTCGAGTCGGCCGACGACACCGGCGGCGTCTTTGTCCGCAACGAGGACTACTGGGGAACCAAGCCCAGCCTGGAGCGACTGGAGTTCAAGACGATCCCGGACTCCCAGACCCGGCTCACCGCATTGCGCAGTGGCGAGGTGGACCTGATCGGTGGTGGCTACCTGTCACCGATCAGCACCGTGGAGGCGCAGCAGCTCGCGGAGGATGACTCGGTCCAGCTGCTGACCGGTGAGGCCGACACCGCCGTTGCGCTGACCTTCAACACGCGAGGCCCGTTGGCCGAGAAGGCGGTGCGCGAGGCACTCTCCCTAGCCACCGATACCGCGACGCTCAACCAGGTGATGTACGGCGGCAGCGGCAACGTCGCCACGAGATACTTCCCGCCCTCCGTGCCACACAGCGGTACGCCGTTCGAGCGTCCCAACGACCTCGACGAAGCAAGGGCGGTCCTCGATGCGGCAGGGTGGAAAATCGACGGTGAAGACCGTATCAAGGATGGCAAACCGCTCAAGCTCGAGATGCTGCTCGCCTCCGATCCGCAGCACGGGATGATCGATTCCCGTGCCACCGGCGTCGCTCTCCAAGACACGTGGGCCAAGGCCGGCTTCGAGCTCGACATCCGGACAGTCGACGGTGCCTCATACTTCGACGAGGAGGCCAAGCGGGACTGGGACGTTGTCTTCTCGGTGACCTACGGCGCTCCCTACGACCCGACCAACACAGCTATGACATTCCTGTCGAGCACTTCAGATGTCGCAGTGTGGACCTCACCCGAGTTGGACGCGCTACTGGACATAGCTGTGTCGGCGAGTGAGCCGGGCGAGCTGGACTCGGCGTATCAGGCCGTCTACGACTACCTGGAGTCCGAGGTTGCCTTCATCCCGATCACCTACCCCGCGCGGCACTATGCGGTCGGTCCGAAGGTCAGAGGGTTCCAAATCCCGCCCCACGAGTACCGGCTGGACCTGAGTGGAGTCACCATTGAAGAGTGAGCCGAGCGCTCCGGGAGCGCTAGTCCGCCGCCGATGAACCCCGTTAACGGCCCGCGGCGGCCCGCGGACTCGGGGCTCGTGGGCTCGCTCCGTTCATTGGCCTCGGCTGCCGCAGTCATCGTGGCGGCTACCTTGCTGACGTTCTCGATGGTCCGGGTGGCTCCCGGGGATGTTGCGACCAGCATCGCGGTGCGGCAGGCAGGGCCGGGCGCAACGCAGGAGCAGGTCCAGCGGATTCGTCGTGAGCTGCGCCTCGACGAACCAATCTTGGTCAGCTACGGCACCTGGTTGGGCAACGCCGCAACCGGGGACCTCGGGCGCTCGGAGCGCACCGGGAGGCCGGTCGCGGACGAGCTGGCCGAGAAGCTGCCCCGGACCTTGTTCCTGGCGGTGGGCTCCTCGGTGTTGGCGATCATCACCGGCTTCGGTATCGGGGTAGCGGCAGCACAGTCTCGCGGGCGATGGGCTGGCGCACTGCTCAGAGTGGTGCCACTGGTCGGGGTGTCAGTTCCGTCGTTCTGGCTGAGCTACTTGTTGATCCTGCTCTTCACCGAACGACTCGGATGGTTGCCGACCTCCGGGGTTGCCGGACCGAGAAGCTGGCTGATGCCGTGGTTGGTCCTGGCCATCCCCGCCGCAGGCGCAATCAGCCGGGTGACGGCTGTCACGCTTCGCGAGGCTCTCAGTCAGCCCTACGTCACCGCTGCGCGTGCCCGCGGTGCTTCTCGCCGATCCCTGGTTCTTCGAGAGGGGTTGCCGAACATCGTCGGCCCCGTCCTGAACGTGATCGGACTCCAGATAGGAGCGCTGCTTACCGGCAGCGTCATCGTGGAGACGGTCTTCGCCTGGCCGGGAGTGGGTGCCTGGTTCGTGGACTCGGTGAAGTTCCGGGACAACTGGTCGATCCTGGCGGGAGTCCTGGTCTTCGTGCTTGCCTACATCGGCGTTACCCGCTTGGTCGACGTGATCCAGTTCGCGGTCGATCCGCGACTACGACGGCAGGCAGGGCGTTGAGCGGCTCGCGGATCCGGGTGCTCGTGCTACTCGGGCCCATGCTGTTGATGGGTGCCGCGGCATTGTTCGCGCCGCTCTTGGCACCCAATGATCCGTACACCACGGATCTCGCCCTCAGTCTGGAGCCGCCGTCGTCGGCACATTGGCTGGGCACCGATCAACTCGGCCGTGACCAGCTGTCCAGGGTGATCCATGCGGCGCGCGCCTCGATGTCGATCGCAGCCGTCGTCCTGGTCGTCGGGTTCGGCATCGGCGTAGCCGTGGGCGCCGCGGCCGCCTTCGTCGGCGGGGCCTTCGATCGGATCATCGCCTGGTTGGTCGAGACCACGCTCAGTCTGCCTTCCATGGTCTTGGCTCTCGCCTTTCTCGGGATCCGAGGCAACAGCGTCGAGAATCTGACCCTGGCGCTGTCCCTCCTGACCTGGGCGAGCTATGCGCGGATCGCCCGCGGCGCCGTCTTGAGCTATCGGAGCTCGACGGCTGCCGAGTCGCTCGTCGGGTTGGGAGCTCATCCGCTCCGGATCATCGGGTTGCACGTGATTCCGAGGGCCGCCCGGCCCGCCTTGGTCTTCGCCAGCACCGAGGTCGGTGGCGTGGTCCTGATCACCGCCGGGTTGAGCTTTCTTGGGCTGGGAGTCGCGCCGCCCACTCCTGAGTGGGGCCAGATGCTGATCGAGTCGCGGCCCTACCTCTCCACCGCCTGGTGGTTGTCGGTGCCACCGGGAGTCGCCATTACCCTGGTCGTGTTGTCCAGCAATCTGCTCAGCGAACACTTCGGTATCTCTCCCGAGCTCCGCGCCTGGCGGCTCTCCTCGAGGTCACGTTCGCGGACTCAAGCCATTGTTCCACCAGTTCCCGAGAAGGAACAGTCGCTGCTCCGAGTCACGCGGCTGTACGTCGGCTTCGACACGCCGGCCGGTACTGTACATGCGGTCCGCGGAGTCGACTTCGAGGTCCGGACCGGTGAAGTCCTGGCAGTCGTCGGCGAGAGCGGATCAGGGAAGACGGCTTCCGTCCTCGCCCCGCTCGGGTTGTCGGGCGACTTCGCCCATGTCTCGGGCAGCGTGCGAATCGGCGGCCAAGAGCTGATCGGCGCCTCGGAGGCGCTCTTGCGCGACGTCAGAGGCGCCCGGATCGCGGTGGCCTTCCAAGACCCGTACACGACCCTCAATCCGCTCAGGACCATCGGCGCTCAGGTCGGCGAAGCCATGCGGCGTCCCGAGTCGGACTCCACCCGGCGTGATCAGGTGATCGAGCTGCTCGCCGCCGTCGGACTGGAGAGGCCCCGGGATCAGATGGATCGCTATCCCCACGAGCTTTCGGGGGGGATGCGTCAACGAGTTCTGATTGCGGCGGCGCTCGCCAGCGAACCCGAACTACTGGTGGCCGATGAACCCACCACGGCGCTCGACGTGACGCTCCAAGCAGAGATCCTGGCGCTGCTGCGGCGCCTGGTCCGGGAGCGCAACCTGGCTTTGGTGCTGATCAGCCACGATCTGGCCGTCGTGGCTGAAGTGGCGGACCGAATCCTGGTGATGTATCGCGGCAAGGTCATGGAGCAGGCCAGCGCCATCGCGGTCATGGGCGCCGCAGCCCATCCCTACACCCAAGCCCTGTGGCAGTCGGTCCCGCAGATCGGCAAACCGCCTGGCACCCGCTTCCTGACCCTGCCTGACGACCCAGCTACGCCCAAGGCCCAAGGTTGCGCCTTCGCAGCTCGCTGCCCGGTCAGTGAGAGCGCTTGCCTGACCGGCGAGATCCGGCCTCAGAAGATCGGCGTCGAGCATGAGCTGGCCTGCCCGCCCGTAGTTCGGCGGCGGCTGGCAACGGCGGGTGCCTGATGCTGGTCCTCGACGGGGTCAGTGCCGGTTATCGCTCCGCTAACGGGGCGGACCTGCTTGCCGTGGACTCGGTCAGTCTCACGATCGGTTCACGAGAGATTCTCGGACTGGTTGGCGAGTCGGGCTGCGGCAAGACCACTTTGGGCAGAGTGATCGTGGGGCTGCACCCTCAACGCACCGGTAGCGTCCACCTCGCCGGGGTGGCGCGCTCAGCTGCGTCCCCCATGCGCCGGGAAGACCGGCGTACCGCTCAGATGGTCTTTCAGAACCCGCTCAGCTCGCTGGACTCCCATCGCACGGTCGGCAGCGCCTTGTCCGAAGCGCTGCGCTTGGGAGGCCGCGTGCCTCGCCAGGGCCGCCCGGCGAGGATCGAGGAGTTGCTTGGCTTGGTCGGGCTCGAGCCGGAGATCAAACGGCGCCGGCCACCTCAGCTGAGCGGCGGCCAGTGCCAGCGGGTGGCTATTGCCCGGGCACTTGCCGTGGAGCCCCAACTGCTTGTCTGCGACGAACCGGTCACCGCGCTGGACGTGTCGGTCCAGGCCCGCGTTCTGAACTTGCTGATGGACTTGCGCGATCAGCTCTCCATGTCGTGCGTGTTCATCACCCACGACCTCGCTGTGCTGGCTCAACTGGCAGACCGGATCGCGGTGATGCACGAGTCGAGACTCGTCGAGATCGGCACGGCGTACGAGATGCTGAGTCGACCTCGCCATCCCCAGACGAGGAAGTTGCTGAACGCGATACCCCGCTACTCGCGCCACGGTCCCGAGGATCGGACAAGCTCCGTTTGATCATGACAAGCCGACGACGAATGAAGGAGGAACACGTGAAGCACGACCAACGGGTCGAAGAGGCAACCGAGCTGGTGGCGGCCTGGGAGAGTCAGCAAGAGGTCTACATCGCCCAGCGCGAGACGCGCTTCGAGCTGATGTTGGACCTGATCGACGTACTCCTCCGGCCCGATGGGCCGCTGCGGGTCCTCGACCTCGGGTGCGGAACCGGCTCGCTGTCATCCCGGGTGCTGAGCAGAGTCCCCGAGGCGCACGTGACCGCACTGGACATCGACCCCCTGTTGCTGGCCTTGGGTAGGTCGTCTCGATCGGCGACTCCGCGGCAGCCAGAGTTCATTGAAGCCGACCTTCGCGCCGACGACTGGGAAGCGAGCCTGCCGTTCCCGGCCTACGACGCTATTGTCTCCAGCACTGCCCTGCATTGGCTGACAGGTCCACAGCTCGCGGCCCTCCACCGCCGGGTGCGTCGCCTCCTGGTGCCCGGCGGAGTCTTCCTCAACGGCGACTATCTGCCAGCCAGCCGCCCCTGGGGGCGCCTCACCGAGGCAGTGCGCGAGGTCGGGGTACGACGAGAGTCGGTGGCCACCGCCGCGGGCGCTCTGAGCTGGGAGGCGTGGTGGGAAGAGGTGGCACGATCAGCCTGCTTCGCCGAGGAGTTCGAGGCACACAACGAGCTGTTCGCCGGTCAGGAACGCGACGTGGCGCCCAGCCTTAGCTTCCACCTGGAGTCCCTGCGCGAGGCAGGTTTCGTCGAGGTCGAGTTGGTGTGGCACGACCTGACCGAGGGCCTGTACTGCGCCCTGGCGGGAGACTCGTCCTCGGTACGATGACGGGTCGTGGCAACCGTGGCGCAGCAACTTCAGGAGTCTGTGCTGGATCCAGGCCCGGGTCTTGCACGACCCGTGCAGCTGGGACGCCAGCAGATCGAGATATGCTCCGCCGCGGGCGATCAGCGCTTCATGGGTTCACACCTGGGCCACGGCGCCGGAACTCTCTCCGGCGCCGAGCGGCCGGCGATGGCCACCTGCTCGCCGGGTTGTACGAGGGTTGTGAATCGGAAGGTCGGCGGTTCGACCGTGCCCCTGGCCACCAGCAAAACACCCTCTCACCTGGGAGAACACCAAAATCCACCGTCCTCCGCTGAGTAGCTCGGCGCGTCAGAACCGGCGCTTCACGGATCGGACTACGCCACCTCATCAGCGGCGGGCGTCATGAGGGTCTTCGTCCACGCGGCGCCTCAGCGCCGCTGCCGCCAGATGCCCAGATTCCGAGGGGTATAGGGCCCGCTCACGTTGATGTCCGCAGGTCCCTACACGCAGCGCCCGGCGCCGTACATTGATCCCGCGCCCGTGAAGAGAGCGGATCTATACGCTAAGGCCGAGGTCCCGGTAGACCTTGAAGGGGTTGGATGCAGGGGACGTCCCCTATCCGACAGTCTCTTGTGAGACGGGAAGCCAGTGGCCTCACGAACCGCGTACCGCGCCTGAGTGTTTCAGGCCAACCTGCTCCGAGATCATGGCCTCAACCGTCGAGTTCGTCGAACACCTCGGTTGGTGCGGCGGATCCGGTTTCGGTCCGAACGCCGACGTAGAGCCGCGTGAGAGCAGCGCGGAGCCGACGCAGAGGGTCCTCACCGGGGTACCGATCGGCATGCGGATCGACACCGTCGCGTGCGTGCCGCCACACGGCGTGGGCATGACGGAGGGCGAGGCGAGCCGCCTCCTGGGTGTCCCTCGACTCCAGAAGCAGCCGCAGCCGTTCACACTCGATCCGCGCCCGATCCATCGCTTCCACGATCGCCGCGTCGACGCTCGGCTCCTCGGCCACTCGATAGCTCAGCGACTTCACCATGGTGATCGACCCGGTGAACGCCGCACAGCTTTCGAGCAGGTCATTGCGACGTACCGCGCGGTCCACCGCCGCGCTTCGCCTGCTCTCGATCCAGATACTGATCCCACCGGCGACGCCGGCGCCCAGGAGTGCCGCCATCGCTCCAACCGCCGCCGCGGCCACCTCCACATCCACTTCTGGAGTCTCTTGGCATCAGTCAACGGTGGCAACTCGTGACGCACGTGCGCCTACGCCGGTGACGGGTCAGGCGACGTCCGGATACGGCATCGCGTCTCGATCCGGTAGCCGGCCGGGTGGTGGCATCGGCGTGCAATCACACGTGGTCGAGCAGCGCAGATAGGTGTGCCGCGGATGACCGCAGCGCTGGCACGGCAGGTCGCGTGAAAGGCGGGTCGAGGAGCTTTCGACGATATCCCACATGGACTCGATCCCTTCGGTGTCCGGGACGAACCGGATCAGGGGCCGGCGAGATCGGCCCGCTACCCCTATCGACGGAAGCGAGGGTGACGAAGTTCACCTCGGGGAAAGTTCACGCCGGTCGAACTGACGAGGCCGCCCGGGCGCCAGGTGGAGCCGCCTCGGTTCCTACCGCCGGCCGAGGCCGGCGAGCACGGTGTCCACGACCCGCTCGATGTAGCCGGGGGTGTCCGACGGTTCACCCATCACCAACCGTCGATAGAAGGCCGGCGCGGCGAGCAGGTCCACGGCCAGTTCCAGGTCGGTGTCGGCGGGTAGCTCGCCGCTGGCGATCGCCGCGGCCAGTACGGTCTGGACGTCCTGACGCTGACGGTGCACGAAGGCCCGGTAGGTCTCGCGGACCGCGGGGTCGCGATCCGCCGCGGCGAGGAACGCCGTCAGTTCCGCGCCCCTGTTCGGGTTGCTCAAGCGAGCCGCCAGTTGGCCGTAGATCGCGATGAGGTCGCTCCGGAGTACGCCGACGTGGGTCACCGCGACACCTTCGGCGGCGGCCGTGGCCGCCGCCTCGGCCACCATCTCGGCTACCCCGACCCAGTGCCGGTAGATCGTCGTACGCGAGACTCCCGCGTGCTTGGCGACCCGGTCGATCGACAGCCCTTCCACGCCGCGGGTGGCCAACAGCTCCCGGACGGCCGCGAGGACCCGCCCGCGAGTCCGCACCACTCTCGGGTTGGGCCGCGTCGTACTCATCGGTCCCATTGTCACAGGACCAGTCCACCACGACGGGCCTCCGGGCCCCGGCAGGCCGCCGGGACAGGTTGTCGCCGCGGCGCGGGTTGCCGCCCTTGGTGTCGCCGCTACCCGATGTCCGCTACTCCGACGACGGGCTGGTGAGTTGCGCCGTCACGTCGTCCACCTGGTCCGCGATGCCGCCCCATTGGTCGGTGAACTTGCCGTTCTTCACCCGCAGGACGTCCATGCCGGAGAACTGGATCGTGCGGCCGGTCGGTGCGATGCCGAAGAAGTCGCCGGTATGCGTCGCGGTGATCGTCCACTGGATCGATACCCGGTCGCAACCCGACAGGATCGCGTCCTCGTGTGAGGTCAGCGGGGAGAACGCGGAGATGAACCGCACGAAGAAGTCGGGGCCGGGTTGTTGGCCATCGGGCAGCACCGGGGTCGAGTGCGGGGTGAAGTCGGGAGTGAGGTAGTCCGCCGCGCGCTCGAAGCGACCCTGCTCCCAGACCTCGACGTGGTAGCGGTGCAACAGGGCCCGATTCCTGGCTTCCTCGCGCCGAGAGACGTGCGGGTCACACCGCTTCTCGCGGGCCTCGGACCTCGTCGATTCGCCGGAACCGGCCGCACCGCCGGGCGACTGCGTTCCCACGGCCAGCACGAGGCCGACCAGTAGCACCAGCGCCGAGCTGCCGTATTTCCATCGGGTGAGCTTCATAGTGCGGTCTCCTCAGGCCGAGCGGTATCAGGTTGAATGGGACACTAGTGTTCTAAACAGAAAAACGTCAAGAGGTCACTAGTGTTCACTTCGGACTGGTCAGCGCATCGGCAGATCGGGACCCCTCAGGGGGCAGATGGCCTGTCATCGGCGCGTGCGGGACGCCACGGATTTGACACGGCCGGAATGGAATTCGCGGCGCCGCATCCTTGTTGATAGCGTCTGGTGGGTTGCCCGGCAACCCTGCCGTTACGAGGAGAGGCACGATGAAGAAGCTCCTGCTAGTTCTGTTGGCCGCGGCCGGCGCCGTGTTCGCGAAGAAGAAGATCGACGAGAGCAAGAACGAACAGGCCCTGTGGGCCGAAGCGACCGATCCGGTCGACAAGTCCTGAACCAGGACCGTCGTCGCTGGGCCATCCGGCCCACCCGGGGCTGTGGCGCAGCTGGTAGCGCACCTGCTTTGCAAGCAGGGGGTCAGGGGTTCGAACCCCCTCAGCTCCACACC
>JBOFLE010000057.1:0-2694 GCA_051657705.1 Nocardioides sp.
CGGCCCGGATCGCTCGGACCGGCCGGCCCCGCAGGCGACCAACGTCCCCGCTGTCAGCAGGGTCACCAGGACTCGGATCAACCTATGACTCTTTCCGGTCCTGACCGAGGACCCGCGAACTCGAGGGCGCGAACAACCCCGCGAGCGTCATCAGGGACACTCCCCCGGCGAGGATCGCGACGATCGTGGTCGATCCGCCGCGGAACCCCCAGGCGACGAACAGCGTGATCAGTTGGGTGAGCACCACCGGGCTCAGCGCCCACCACCGGGCGCGCGCCAGCCCCCAGGCGGCGAGCATCAGTCCACCGCCCCACAGCGCGAAGAAGATCGTGGTGGTGAGGCCCATGACGACCCGGCCATCGGTCAGGTGCAGCAGTTCGAGAGCGGCGTACCCGAGGAAGAACACTCCTTGACCGGCAGCCGAGAGCGCCGAGGCCAACAGCGGTCTTGGGGCCGAGAAGCGGCGTTCGAACGACACCCGGCCACCCTACGGCTCTCCGCTCGATGTCGGTCGAAGGACCCATTTCCGGCCGTTGTGACCAAGGCGACTTGAGTAAACCCTTGTGTAACCTCGCCAGACTTGCCAGGCTAGGAGCGGAAGCTCGTGAAAAGTTTCACACGGGGTTCCCTTCCCGCTGCCGGAAATGCGGTCGCGATGACGAAACCTGCAAAGACGAAGGATTACCCGACCATGGATTGGCGCAGCCGCTCTGCGTGTCTCGAGGAGGACCCGGAGCTGTTTTTCCCGATCGGCAACACCGGACCGGCGATTCTCCAAGTGGAGGAAGCCAAGCAGGTGTGCCGTCGCTGCGACGTACGCGAGCAGTGCTTGGCCTGGGCGCTCGAGGCCGGACAAGATCATGGCGTCTGGGGCGGCCTGAGCGAGGACGAACGTCGTGCGCTCAAGCGACGCAATGCCCGAGCCAGGCTCCGCAGCCCCGTCTGAGCAGCCCGATCTGAGCACCACCGTCTGAGCACCACCGTCTGAGCACCACCGTCTGAGCAGCACCGTCTAACGGGGTCAGCGCGGGAGCGGGAGCGCGATCGACACGCAGGTTCCCCGACCGGACAGGCCAGGGCCCAGCACGAACTCTCCGCCCAGTTCGGACTCGATCAGGGTCCTGACGATCGACAGGCCCAGGTGACTCGAAGCGTCCAAATCGAAGTCGGCGGGCAGACCGACCCCGTTGTCGTCGATGGTCAATCGGAGTCTTCCGGGCGTGCGAGCCGGCGTGATTTCGATCACACCGTCGCGCGTTCCGGGAGAGTCACCACACACTTCGGCTTCCGTCCAGCCCTCCGGATAACCGTGCTCCAGGGCGTTCTGAACCACTTCCGTGACCACCATCGACAACGCGGTGGTGATCACCGAGGGCAGGACCCCGAAAGCTCCGCGCCTGCGGATCCGCACGCCGGCATCGGTGTCGTGAAAGTCGGCCACCATCCCCATCAGCCGATCGGCGATCTGATCGAAGTCGACCTGCTCCTCGACGGTCTCGCTGAGGGTCTCGTGCACGATGGCGATCGAGCCCACCCGCCGTACCGCTTCTTCGAGCGCCGCGCGGCCCTCCGGAGCCGCCATCCGACGGCCCTGCAATCGCAACAGCGCCGCGACCGTCTGCAGGTTGTTCTTGACCCGGTGGTGAATCTCACGGATGGTGGCGTCCTTGGTGATCAGTTCCTTGTCCCGCCGCCGCAACTCGGTGACGTCGCGCAGCAGGATCAGCGCTCCGTTGTGCTGTCCGCCCGGCCGCAAGGGCACCGCCCGGACGATCAGGGCGACCTCCTCGGTGGCTATCTCGGCCTCCCGGGCGACACCGCCGCCGAGCACGGCACTCACCGTCTCCTCGTCGGCCCGCTGATGAGCCGGGATCAGGGTCCGAGTGAGCTCGGTGAGCACCACTCCGGTCAGGTCACCCGCGAGGCCGAGCCGCCGGTAGACCGACTGCGCGTTCGGGCTCGCATAGGTGACCACGCCGCCGGAACTGACCCGCACGAACCCGTCGCCGACGCGCGGCGAGTCCGCGTGATCGCTGCGCTGGCCAGGAGCGGGGAAGTGCCCGCTGGCGATCATCTGAGTCAAGTCGGCCGCCGTGTCGAGATAGGCCAATTCGAGCCGGCTGGGGGTGCGGATTCCCAGCAGATTGGTCTGCCGGGCCACCACCGCGATCGGCCTTCCCGCATGCCGGACCGGGATCATCTCAGCCCTGACCGGGACGTCGTCTCGCCATTCGGGATCACCATCGCGCAGTAGCTTTCCCTCGGCGTACGCCGCATCCAGCAGTCGCCTGCGCCCGCTCGGCAGGAACGTCCCCACCACATCGTCGACGTAGGCCGTCGGTCCCGTCGTCGGCCGCATATGCGCTCCTGCCCAGAAACCGCGGCCATTGCGGTCAGGCACCCACAAAACCAGATCGGCGAAGGACAAATCTGCGATGATCTGCCAATCCGCCAGCAGGAGGTGCAGCCAGCCCAGATCGTCCGGTTCGAGATCGGTCTGCACTCGGACCAGTTCGTTCAGCGACAGCACACGCTCAGCGTAGGCGGTTGCGGGCGGGTCGGTTCGGGTCGGTTCACCCGCCGGGGGCATGTCCCATAACCAATCGATGCGGCAGGATGGTCACCATGTCGGCGTATTGGAAGCGGGTTTTCTCGACCGGGCTTCTGGTCCCCGAGGACCGTGCCCTGCCCGAC
>JBOFLE010000058.1:0-1722 GCA_051657705.1 Nocardioides sp.
CCGGCAGCATGCCCATGATCTTCTGCATCGACCCCAGCTTGCGCAGTTGCTGCATCTGGGCGAGGAAGTCGTCGAGGGTGAACTCACCGCCCTGGCCGGTCAGTTTCTCGGCGGCCTTCATGGCCTGCTCGGTGTCGAAGGCCTTCTCGGCCTGTTCGATCAACGTCAGCATGTCGCCCATGTCGAGAATGCGCGACGCCATCCGGTCCGGATGGAAGAGGTCGAAGTCGGCCATCTTCTCGCCGTTGGAGGCGAACATGACCGGCTTGCCGGTCACCGACACGATGGACAAGGCGGCGCCGCCGCGCGCGTCGCCGTCGAGCTTGGTGAGGACGACGCCGTCGAAGCCCACGCCCTCGGCGAAGGCCAGCGCGGTAGTCACCGCGTCCTGTCCGATCATCGCGTCGACCACGAAGAGGATCTCGTCGGGGTCGACCGCGTCGCGGATGTTCTCCGCTTGCCGCATCATCTCCGCGTCGACGCCGAGCCGGCCGGCGGTGTCGATGATCACCACGTCGTACAGCTTGCGCTTGGCGTGCTGGATCGACTCCTCGGCCACGTAGACCGGATCCCCGACCCCATTGCCCGGTGCCGGAGCGAAGACGGGGACCCCGGCCCGCTCGCCGTTCACCTCCAGCTGAGTCACGGCGTTGGGCCGCTGGAGGTCGGCGGCGACCAGCAACGGGGTATGACCGTCCGCCTTGAGCCAACAGGCCAGCTTGGCGGCCAAGGTCGTCTTGCCCGCGCCTTGCAGGCCGGCCAGCATGATCACCGTCGGGCCTTGCTTGGCGAACCGCAACCGGCGGGTCTCCCCGCCGAGGATCGCGATCAACTCGTCATGGACGATCTTGACGACCTGCTGCGCGGGGTTGAGCGCGCCGCTGACCTCGGCACCGTGAGCTCGTTGTTTGACGGCGGCCACGAAGTCCTTGACCACGGGCAGCGCTACGTCGGCTTCGAGGAGCGCGATCCGGATCTCCCGCGCGGTGGCGTCGATGTCCGCCTCGGAGAGCCGGCCCTTGCCGCGGAGGTTCTTGAAGGTGTCGGAAAGCCGGTCGGACAAGGTGGCGAACACGTGAGTTCCTCAGCTCTCGGGACGAGATCGTCGTTATCGGTGCGAGAGGCGGATCACCGATCCGCACCCGAGCCTCAAGCCTAGCCCGACGCGCCGCCGAACGACCGGCCGGTGACCCCGCCCGGGTCGGCGGCCTCGGTGGGTGGCAGCGGGTCGCCCTCGGGGCCGTCCAGATCGAGGTCGTCCTGCGCTCCGCCACCTTCGGCACCAATTTCGGCGCTAGATCGGTGCCGAAGGTAGCGGCATATCCGGACAGGTTGGTTAGCGGCCGCGGACGCCTGCCACCTTGAGGTCGTGCAGGACCCGCGTCAGGTCGGCATCGCGATGAGGCACGGAGCCGAACGGGACGCGAGGGAGCCGCGAACGCCTGGCGAAGGTCGCCGTCGGGAACTTCGGGAGCGGAATAGTTCTCATGGCAGTAAGTTTTCCTGCGCAAACATCTGCGCAACAGTGGCAGAAAAGACACCCATCGAGTATTTTCTGCCATACTGGAGCCATGGCCCTCGCAACCGTCGCCATCGTCATCTCCGGCCCACCGTTGCTGTTCGAACTCGGCGTGCTCCACGAGATCTTCGGGATCGATCGCAGCGACGAAGGCGTCCCGCGATTCGACCTGCGAATCTGCGCCGAAAGGCCGGGAGAGTCGC
>JBOFLE010000059.1:0-1256 GCA_051657705.1 Nocardioides sp.
CCGCTTCCAAAACGCCGAAACCCTCCGCACCACCCTCACCACCCACGGCCTCACCATCACCCACTTCGAAGAAACAGCCGGCCTCTCCCCCTACCAAGACGAAGACCCCATCCTCTGCCGCATCATCGCCCGCAAATAGACACCCCGAAGACAGATAGAGTTCGTCAAACGGCTACTTTGCCGACATGTCGAAGCAGTAAGGGAACCAGTGGGCACGAGATCGGTACTGCCGCGGCTGCGGCGTCACGCTGTCGAAACGCTGAGACGACTGAGCGATCGCCCCGACGGCGGGACGGACGCGGCCAGGCCGGGCCGGGCGGTCAACGGCATGGTCGAGGAGTTCTCCCGGCGCCTGATCGTGGGGTGGATATCCGTGCCTTCCGGCACCCCGCCCACGCAAGTCACCTTGCACCTGGGTGACCTGCAAGCCAGCGCCACCTTCGCTACCCCGGGCAGCGCCATGTCCGGTTACCGGAGCGCGCTGCGCCGGTCGGCAACAGGATCACCCGGCTCGGCCCGCTCGACCACCCCGCTCTCCCCCGGTGGACGGCGGATGCTCGAAGGACCGGCCGAGGACCGGCGCAATAGCCGTCAGGAGGTCCGCACGTTCTCCTTCCGGATCAAGGACATCTGGGCCTACGTCGGGCCTCGTACCAAGGTCACGGTCCGGGTCGGCGGGCGACCGCTGCCCATCTACCGGCACGGCATGTTCCTCAGCCCGCCCCGGCGCGGCCGCAAGCAACTCGACGACCTCCGCGCCCTCTTCGACCAGGGCCACCTGTTGACCCAGAAGGGTCGGGTGCAACTGTCCAAGCAGCTCGACACCGGGTGGCAGAGCGCGGTGATGGGGCTCTACGAGAAAACTCAGAAGGTCGTCCGCGCCGCCCACGACTATGACGTGTTCTTCATCTACGGCACGCTGCTGGGCGCGGTCCGCGAGGGCGGCTACATCAGCCACGACATGGACTTCGACGCGGCGTACATCTCCCGGCATCGAACCGGCCCGGAAGCGGCCCGGGAGCTCTCCGACATCGCGCTGGCGCTGATCGCGGAGGGCCTTCGGGTCGACGCCCACCATAGTTCGCTGCATATCTACGACCCCGACGGCGGCGACGATCGGATCGATCTGTTCCACACCTGGTTCGACACCGACGGACTCCTCCGCTTCCCCTTCGGCATCGCCGGCACCACCACCTTCGGCGAAGCCCAGTGGAAAGGCACCCGACCCATCACCTTCCCCGGCGGCACCGGCCTGG
>JBOFLE010000060.1:0-20746 GCA_051657705.1 Nocardioides sp.
CACTCCGGTTCTCGAAGGAGCAGATCGACCAGGTGGCCCGGCTCGTCGAGCTGCATCTGCGCTTCCATGGATACGGTTCGGGGGAGTGGACCGACTCGGCGGTACGCCGATACGTGCGCGACGCGGGCGACCAACTGCAGCGGTTGCATATCTTGACCCGCGCGGATTGCACGACGCGCAATGCGCGCAAGGCGGCCCGGTTGCGGCGTACCTATGACGAGCTGGAGGCGCGGATCGCGCGGCTCGCCGAGGAGGAGGAACTAGCCTCCATCCGGCCTGACCTGGACGGCACCCAGATCATGAAGATCCTCGGCATCGGCCCCGGACCCGAGGTCGGCGCGGCCTACAAGTACCTCCTGGAACTCCGTCTGGAACGCGGCCCGATGTCGCTCGAAGAAGCCACCACCGCCCTCCGCGCCTGGGCCCACCCCCGCTGACACGTCACAAAAGCACGCCGACGCGTCAGAAAATCATCGCGACGCGTCGGAAAAGCGCGCCGACACGCCACCAAAGCCTGGCCGAGAGGCACGATCTGAGTTCGTTCGGGTGACGGAAACCGGAGCACCTGGCTAGGGTCACGGTCATGCAGAGCGAACTCTTCGACAAGTCCAATCTCGAGATCAGCGACGGTCAGCGCTTCGGACTCCAAAACAGTCAGATCCTGCGGGTGAGTCTTGGTGCTGACGTGCTTGCCACCAAGGGCGCGATGGTTGCCTATCAAGGACAGATCAAGTTCCATCACGAGAAGGCCGGCGGTCTCGGCAAGCTCGTCAAGAAGATGGTCACCTCTGAAGATATGCCGCTGATGCGTGTCTCGGGGCAAGGGGAGGTCTTCTTCGCCAATCAGGCCGGCTACATCTTCGTCACGAAGCTCGCCGGCGACGGAATCAGTGTCAACGGCCGGAACCTGCTGGCTTTCGACGCATCCTTGTCATGGGACATCAATCGGGTCAAAGGTGCTGGCATCATGGCCGGCGGCTTGTTCAACACCACGGTGCGAGGCAACGGTGAGCTGGCGCTCTGCACTGTCGGGAAACCAGTCGTGCTGGACTGTTCGCAGCAGCCCACGTACGTCGACGTGCAAGCGGCGGTGGCGTGGTCGGCCAACCTGGTGCCTCAGGTCGTGAACAGCATGAATATGTCCTCGATGCTGCGCGGCGGCTCGGGTGAGGCGTTCCAGTACGCGTTCCAGGGCCAAGGCTTCGTTGTCGTCCAAGCGGCCGAGTGGGCGCCTCCGGCGGACGGCAGCGGTGGCGGTGGAATCGTTGGCAGCTTCCTGAGCTGACCCGGATTGACGTCTCGGCGCGCGGTTTGTGCCCTCTCGCCGTGCTTTTGTGACGCCTCGCCGTGTATTTGTGACGTGTCGGCGGGGTTACTCTTCGCCGCGGATGAAGGCCTCCACCCGGCGCCGGCCCTCGTCGTCGGCGAGTTGCACCGGCGGCGACTTCATCAGGTATGACGACGCGGAGACGATCGGACCGCCGACGCCGCGATCCTTGGCGATCTTGGCGGCCCGGATCGCGTCGATGATGATCCCGGCCGAGTTCGGTGAGTCCCAGACCTCAAGCTTGTACTCCAGGCTCAGCGGCACATCGCCGAACGCGCGCCCCTCCAGCCGGACGTAGGCCCACTTGCGATCGTCCAACCACGCGACGTAGTCGGACGGCCCGATATGGACGTTCTTGTCGTGCACCTTGCCGGCGAGGGGGCCGGTGAGATTCGACGTGACCGCCTGGGTCTTGGAGACCTTCTTGGACTCCAGCCGCTCGCGCTCCAGCATGTTCTTGAAGTCCATGTTGCCGCCCACGTTGAGCTGATAGGTGCGGTCCAGGGTGACGCCGCGATCCTCGAACAGCTTCGCCATGACCCGGTGGGTGATCGTCGCCCCCACCTGGGACTTGATGTCGTCGCCGACGATCGGCACCCCGGCGGCGGCGAACTTCTCCGCCCACTCCGGATCGGAGGCGATGAAGACCGGCAGCGCGTTGACGAAAGCGACCCCGGCGTCGATCGCGCACTGGGCGTAGAACTTGTCCGCCTGCTCCGAACCCACCGGCAGGTAGGAGACCAGGACGTCGGCCTGGGCGGCGCGCAACGCGGCCACCACGTCGACCGGCGCCACATCGGACTCCGCGATGGTCTCGGAGTAGTACTTCCCGAGCCCGTCCAGGGTGGGACCGCGCTGCACGACGACCCCGGTCGGCGGCACGTCGCAGATCTTGATGGTGTTGTTCTCCGACGCCTGGGTCGCCTCGGCGAGGTCGAAGCCGACCTTCTTGGCGTCCACGTCGAACGCGGCGACGAACTCGATGTCGCGCACGTGATAGTCGCCGAACACGACATGCATCAAGCCAGGCACGGTCGCGGCCGGATCGGCGCTCTGGTAGTACTCGACGCCTTGGATCAGCGACGTCGCGCAGTTTCCGACGCCGATGATGGCAACCCGGATCGAACCCACTGGGAACTCCTTTACTCGGTTCAGGCTCAGTCGGCCTGAGATTGCGGGCGGTGCTTGCGTTCTTCGTTGATCAAGTCACTGAGCCAACGAACTTCTCGTTCGACCGATTCCACGCCGTGCCGGGATAGCTCGACGGCGTACTGGTCCATCTCGGCCTGGGTCAGCGCGAGCTCTCGTTGGACCCGGTCGAGCCTTTCCTGCAACCGGGTACGTCGGCCCTCCAGGACCCGGAGCCGGGTCTCCGCCTCGGCGCGGCTGAAGAAGGCGAACCTGATCCCGAAGTTGTCGTCCTCCCAGGTCGTCGGACCGACCTGGCGCATCAGCCGTTCGAACTCCGCGTGTCCGGCCTCGGTGAGCCGGTAGACGATGCGCGGGCGCAGGGAGGCCGGCGGGCCTTCCGGCGTCAACTGCTCGATCCATGCCGACCGCAGCATCTGCTTCAGCGCCGGGTAGAGCGAGCCGTAGGACAGTACCCGGCTCCAGCCCAACATCAGGTTGAGTCGCTTACGGAGTTCGTATCCGTGCATCGGCGACTCGTGCAGCAACCCGAGGATCGCCAGCTCCAGAGTCTCGCCGCGCCGGACCATGCGATCTATCGTAGCGATATATCCATGGGTTCCAACAAGGCCTTTTTCGAGAGGGTCGACGGCTTGGTCCCTCGCTTGCCCCGTGGGTCCCCCCGTCAGTCCCCCGTCGATCACGGGGATGTGTGAGTTGAGTCCTCTCCGCCGAGGCCCGTACTCTCGAACCCGTGAGTGCCACGCCACGTGCCCCATCCCCGGCAGAGGATCCGGGAAAGGACGAGGGAGAGGACCCAGGCGAGGATCAGGGCAAGCGGCGCCGGCCCCATCGCGCCAAGCGCATCATCGGCCGGGTCCTGATCGGGACGCTGCTGCTGGGGCTGATCGGGACGCTGACCGGCCTCGGGGCATTCGCCTATCTCTACCAGAAGACGGAGATCCCCGACCGTAACAAGGACTTCGAGACCCAGACCACCCGGATCTTCTATTCGAACGGGAAGGAGCTCGGCTCGTTCGCCATCCAGAACCGTGAATCGATCTCCTTCGAGGAGATGCCGCAGTGCATCAAGGACGGGGTCGTCGCCGCCGAGAACCGGACGTTCTGGACCGACAAGGGCATCGATCCGCGGGGCATCGTTCGCGCGGCGTTCAACAACGCCCAGGGCGGCCCGAAGCAGGGTGCGTCGACGATCACCCAGCAGTACGTCAAGATCCTGTACCTCACTCAGGAGCGGACCCTGGAGCGCAAGCTGGACGAGGCCCTGGTCTCCCTCAAGCTGCAACGGGAGAAATCCAAGGAGCAGATCCTGCACGGGTATCTCAACACGATCTACTTCGGGCGCGGCGCGTACGGCATCCAGGCCGCCGCGAAGACCTTCTTCGACAAGCCGGCCGCCCGGTTGAACCTGCGGCAGTGCGCGGCGCTGGCGTCCATCCTCAACAACCCGTCCGGTTTCGATCCCGCCAACGGCGAGGACAACAAGGCGCGGCTGACCGAACGCTACGAGTACGTCCTCGACGGAATGGTCGACATGAAGACCATCGACAGCGCCGAAGGCGATCAGGCCAAGCTGAAGTTGCCCAAGTTCCCGAAGCTGCGCTCCGAGAGTCAGTACGGCGGCCAGAAGGGCCATATGCTCCGGCTGGTCCGCGAGGAGCTGCTCCAGATGGGCTACCGGGACGAGGAGATCGACGGCGGAGGCCTGAAGGTCACCACCACGTTCACCCCGGGCGCCATGGCCGCGGCTCGCGAGGGGGTCGAGGCGCAGCGACCTTCGAGCGAGCCCGGTAAGCGATTCGGCAAGAACCTGCACGTCGGGGTGGCCAGCGTCGAGCCCGGTACCGGCGCGTTGCGCGGCTTCTACGGTGGGCACGACTTCCTGGACTCCGAGATCAATTGGGCCTCCGCGGGCGGGCAGGTCGGCTCGACCATGAAGCCGTTCGTGATCGCCGCCGCACTCAACGAGGGCTACTCCCTCAAGGACAGCTTCGCGGGCAACTCGCCGTTCCCGATCCCGCCCGCCAACACCGTGGAGATCCGCAACGAGGGCGACACCGACTACGGCGAGCGGATCTCGATGACCAGGGCCACGCAGGAGTCGGTGAACACCGCCTTCATCGACATGACCCTGGCCATGGACCAGGGCCCGGAGAAGGTGATCGAGACGGCGACCGCCATGGGCGTGCCGTCCGATCGCGGCGGTGCGTTCGGCATCCCGCGGAAGTCCCGTGGCCTGGAGCCGGTGGCCTCGGTGGGCCTGGGGAGCGCGGTGGCGAGTCCCATCAACATGGCCAACGCCTACGCGACGCTGGCCAACGGCGGTAAAGCGGCGAAGGTGCACGTCATCGAGCGCGTGGTCGATCGCGACGGCGAGAAGCGGCGCTACAAGGTGAGCAGCCGCCAGGCGATCTCTCCCGAGATCGCGGCCGACACCTCCTACGCCCTGCAGCAAGTGGTCGACGGCGGCACCGGCCAGGCGGCGCGTTCGCTGTCCCCCTACCGGCCGGCGGCGGGCAAGACCGGGACGGCCACCAATGCCGCCGACGAGGTGTCCTCGGCGTGGTTCGTCGGCTATACGCCGCAGATGGCGACGGCGGTGATGTACGTCCGGGGCAAGGGCAACGAACGGCTCGAGGGCTGGTTGCCAGAGTACTTCGGCGGTGCCTATCCGGCGCGGACGTGGACCGATGTGATGAACCGGCTCCTGGAGGGCCAAGACGTTGAGTCGTTCCCGCCGCCGGCGAACCTCGACGGGGAGGCTCCCCAGACGGGCCATGAGCCCTATGTCCCGCCGCCACCGAAACCGACCAAGAAGCCGAAGCCCCCGCGGGGACCGGGCAAGCCGACCGGTCGTCCGACGGACACCGCCTCGCCGACCGATCCGCCGACCGGCACCGCCTCGCCGACCGATCCACCGACGGGGTCCCCATCGGTGACGGACACGGCATCGGTGCTTCCCTAGGTCGTGTTGGTAGTGCCGCCGGTCCACCCGACCGCCGACGACCCGGCGATCGCCGCGCTGAGCGAGGGCGTGGGCGGACCGGTGGGTTCCCGTGCCGGCCGGCATCCCTGGTGGACACCGACTCGGGTCGTGCTCGTCCTGGCGGCCCTGTGCTGCTGTGCCGGCATGATCCAGAAGGCGCCGTGTTTCAACGACGGATGGCGCGAGGGCAATCAGCGGTACGCCGACATGTGCTATTCCGACCTCCCGTTCCTCTACACCGGCCGCGGATTCGCGGAGCTGGCCTGGCCCTACGACGGGGACGAGCAGGTGCGGGCGCGGCACCCGGTGATGGAGTACCCGGTCGGGATCTCCTACTGGGCGTGGGGCGCGGCCTGGGCGACCCACGTCGTGCGCTCACCCGATCTCGACCTCAGGTTCGCGCGTCCTTCCGACGAGATGTGGGGTTTGCCGGAGATGCGGGGGGAGACCCAGGTTTTCGTGGTGGTCAACGCGCTCGGGTTCGCCGTGCTGACGCTGCTGTCCGTGTACTTCCTGAGCCTGGTCAATCCACGCCGGGGATGGGACGCGGCCTACGTGGCGGCCTCGCCGGCGCTGGCGTTGGCATTGCTGATCAACTGGGATCTGGTGGCGGTGCTCTTCGTCGCCGGCGCGCTGTGGGCATGGGCCCGCGACCGCCCGATGCTGACCGGGGTCATGATCGGCCTGGGGACGGCCGTCAAGTTGTACCCGCTGTTGCTGTTCGGGGCGCTCGTGGTCGTCTGCCTACGGGACCGGCGGCTCTTCGCGCTCGCCAGGGCGATGGCCGCCGGCCTCCTGGCGTGGCTCGCCGCGAATGCGCCGGCCTATCTCAGCGGTCCCGATCAGTGGCACGTGTTCTGGCGGTTCAACTCCGATCGCGGTGCCGATCTCGGGTCGGTCTGGCTGGTCGTCGCCCAGGCGGCCGATGTCACGTTGAGTCCCGGCTTCATGAACCAGTGGTCGCTGATCTTCATGGTGGTGTGGTGCACCGGCGTACTGGTGGTCGGGCTGCTCGCGCCGCGCACCCCGCGGTTCGCCCAGTTGGCCTTCCTGATCGTGGTCGGCTTCCTGCTGGTCAACAAGGTGTACTCACCCCAGTACGTCCTGTGGTTGCTTCCGCTGGCTGCCCTGGCGCGGCCGCGACTGCGCGACCAGGCGATCTGGCAGGGCGCTGAGGTCTTCTATTTCATGGCCGTCTGGTGGTATCTGGGTGAGTACATCGCGCCACCCTCGGGCGGTGACTCGTCGGCGTACTGGCTGGCCATCGGGATCCGGGTCGCCGGCGAGCTCTACCTGGTGGCGATCGTCACCAGGGACATCCTCCGACCCGAGCACGATCCGGTGGACCGGGGCGGATCAGGTGATGACGACCCGATCGAACGTGGTCGCGGTGAACCTGACCCTGACCTCGAGCTGGTCGCCGATCTCCGGGACTCGCGCGCCGTCGGGAACGAATAGCATCGACGCCTGCATGTGCGGTGGTTCCGCGAACCGCAGTCGCTTTCCGTCCAGTGTGAACGGCGAGCGGGCTACGCCGGCCGCGTCGAGCCCGCCCCGGGCGATCGACGCGGCCCGCGCCTTCAGGGAGAGATCGCCGGTCGGCGACTCCAAACCGATCCCGTGCGCCGTGCCGCCGCCGGCCACCAGGAGGTGGCCCGGTCCGGGTGCGGTGCGCCCGCGGTAGCCGAACGTCTCGCCGCGCTTGACCGGGTGGCGATCCAGCACGGTGGATCTCACCCGTAGCGCGGCACGATCGCCCAGCCATAGGGAGGTCCCGATCCGGGGGCGGATTGCCAGATCGGGACGGTCGGACCGCAACGACGCGAGCTCGTCATCGGCGAGGTGACTGACGAACAGCGGGGTCGGTGCGGTTGCCCGTGCCGGGTGACCGGCCCTGTTGCCGGCTGGGTCCCGGATCAGCCCGGCGGCGGCGATATCGCCGAGCAGCGCGTGCACCTCCGGCAGGTGCGATCCCGAGCGTGCGGGAGCCAGGGGCAAGTGCAGGGAGACCCCGGCCAGCCGGACTCCGGAGAGATCCCGAGCGGCCTCGACGAGTTCGTCGGCGGCAAAGCCATGCCGCCGCATGGAGGTCCGGCGTTCGAGGACCACCCACGGTCGGGGGTGGCGCTCCCTGAGCAGCGCGAGATCCTCCAACCGGCCCACCGTATGGATGACGCGGTCCGCCATCGCCCGGTCGTTCAAAGAGTCGTTCACGGAGTCGAGAGCGGCGGCCGCCTCGGCGCCGGGACGCCAGGGCGTGAGCACCAGCAGGGATCCGGCGAACCGGGACGCGAGCTGGTCCAGCTCGTGATAGGTGCCGACCGCCAGCGTGTCGATACCCGCCGCGCCGCCCGGTGACTCGCTTGGCGGGTTCGCGCGGCGAAGCTCACGGTCGAGCCAGTCGGCCCGGCGGGCCAGGGAGCCAAGGCCGAAACCGTAGCCGTTGCCCTTGGCGACCGGCACCAGTCCCGGGGTGCTCAGCGCGACCGCCCGCAGGTGCGCGCGCCAGCGCGGGCCGTCGACCTCGAGGGTGAGGGTCATCGGCGGCTCAGATAGAGGTCGAAGGCGGTGTGGAGGCCCCGGTTGAGCAGACCGGGCAGCGGCAGGTCCCACTCGCCGGCGTACTCGACCGCCTCGCCACCGGTGCCGACCTTGAAGCCGATCAGCCCGACGTGCGGGTCGGTCGAGTCCAGGGTCGCGGTGATCCCGCGGAGGTCGTAGACGTCCGCGCCGGCCTTGAGCGCGTCGCACATCATCGCCCATTGCACGGCGTTCGAGCCGCGGACCTCCCGTTTCGCGGTGGACGAGGCGCCGTAGGAGTACCAGGCATGCCGGCCCACCCGGATCGCGATGGTGGCGGCGACCAGGTCGCCGTCGTGCCGGGCCATCCAGAGCCGGATCCGATCGGGGTCCTCGGCACCCAGGCTGGCCAGCATGGTCTCGAAGTACGACCTCGGCCGAGGAGTGAAGTGATCGCGCGCGGCGGTCTCGACGTACAGCGCGTGGAAGTCGGCCAGCCACTCCGGATCCGTGCCCGAGGCAATCGAGACCCCGGACTTGTCGGCCTTCTTGATATTGCGCCGCCACAGTTGGTTCATGCCGGCCAGCACCTCGGCCTCGGTGCGCGGGCTTCCGTCCTGGTGGCGCAGCGGGACCTGGAAGACGTGCCGGGGCTGTCCCGCCGCGAAGCCCGGCCCGGAGCCCACCGGCCGCCAACCCAGCTCGCGCAACCCGGAGGTCACCCGGTCGCCGGTCGCCGAGACCTCGCTCGGCGCCAGTTGGTCCAGGCGATCGATGTCCGGGTCGGCGATGCCCTCCTTGATCGTTGCGGCTCGCCAGCGCCGGGTCACCACCGGCGGTCCGATGCGCACGCCGAATGCTCCGGCACCGCGCAGGTGGGTGACCAGCGGCTCCAGCCAGCGTCCCAGGTCGCCGGCCACCTGGTCGGAGTCCCAGCTCAGCACCGGTCCCTCCGGCAGGTAGGCGAAGGACCGGGCGAGCCGCGGCAGTCGTCGATACAGCACGAGGCCGACTCCGGCGAGGTGCCCATCGACGAACCAGCCGACCGACTCCGCCCGCCAGCCGGCCTTCACCGCGGCCCAGGCCGGGGTCTGCAGGAAGCTGGCCGAGGCCAGGCCGTTCACGAAGGCGAGGTGCTCGGCGGCCGGAATGGAGCGCACGGTCACCGGACTCGGCGGAGTCGCGTGGGACGCGCGGGAAATGGTCACCGGACGAGGTTACAAGCAGTCCGGAGCCGGAAACACCGGACGGGGACTCGATCCGCACCCCCGCGGTGGTTCGAGTCCCCGTGCCGCGGCCCGGCTCGCCCGTCCCCTGGCGGTTGCCGTGACGCATCGAGGATACGCCGTGAGGGATGCGGTGCGGCACCGGATCGGCGAGGATAAGTAAACAACGGACCTGCCCGATGTATCTCACGCGCCGGTTGGTTCTCATTGAATTCGTGGCAACCTCTCAGGTGGCGAAGATGAGCGAACAGCCGAAGGCTCCCGCCGAGCCGGCTTCCGGCGACCCGCGGGGCGAGGTCATGAACGTCCGGGAGCCCGATCCCGGACGGTTGTGGACCGAGGCAACCGTCGAGTTCTCCCGGTGGATCGACGGAGATCCGGCCGGACTCGACGAGTTGGTACGGCTGATGACACCGGTGCTGTGGCACGTGGTCCGTTCCTATCGGCTGCCGTACGACGCCGCCGAGGATGTGGTGCAGACGACCTGGTTGGCCTTGGTCCGCCGTTGCGAGGCGATTCAGGACGCGTCGGCGATCGGAAGCTGGCTGACCACCACCGCGCGCCGGGAGGCGTGGCGGTGGACCAGGGCCAGCGCTCGCCTGCGGCCGGTGGAGGACGAGGTGATCGCGCCGCGGCTGCCTCGCCAGCCGGCCGTGGACCAGGATGTCGTCGAGCTCGACGAGTGCGAGCGGCTGTGGGCCGCGGTGCGGACGCTGGACGATCGCTGCCAGAGGTTGTTGCGCATCGTGGCCTTCGAACACCGGCCGGACTATGCGGTGGTGGCCCGGCAGCTCGAGATGCCCGTGGGCAGTATCGGCCCGACTCGGGGCCGATGCCTGGCCAAGTTGAAGGCGGCCCTCGACTGCTCCGCGTTCTCGGACGGGGCCTTCCCGGAGGGAGTAAGCCGATGACCGACAGGCCGACGGGGAGGCAGGGCACCGGCAGCGCCGACACGGATCGTGGCGACGAACAGTCGCGCGGACCGGTCCTGGCGGACTTGGCGAGGATGTGGTCGCTCGCCGATCCCGTTCCGGATGGCCTGGTGGCGCGCATGCAGGCCGCTGTGGCGGCGGAAGCGGCCGACGCCGACTTGGACTACGAACTGCTGTTGCTGGTCGAGCGTTCGTCGGTAGGCGCCGGCACGCGGGCCACGGCGTCGTACACGCTGCGATTCGCACTGGACGAGGTGGATCTGCTGCTCCGGCCGGCCACCGTCGGCGACGGAGCCGCACGCGTCACCCGCCTGGACGGCTGGATCGTGCCACCCGAAGGCATGCGAGTGCGGGTGCAGTTGGTGGATCGGGACCTGGCCGGCCCCCGCGAGTTCGACACCGAGGTGGACGCGAACGGTCGCTTCGAGTTCCCGGAGCTCCCGGCGGGCCTGGCCCGGCTCTGGCTGCTCCCGGCCGACGGCGGCCGCCCGTTCGCGACGCCGGTCTTCGAGATCTGAGCACCGGCCCGGGCGCTTCCCGCGCATCACACACCCTCGTCGGTGCTGGGTGTTCGCCGCTACGGTGGGCGGGTGGGATCGTCCGAACCAGCACCCCTGCTGATGGCGATCGACGGCAACAGCCTCCTGCACCGGGCTCATCACGCCCATCTCGACAGCGATCAGCGGGATCGCCGGGGACGCCCGGTCTGGGCCCTGCGGGGGCTGGTGACCTCGATCGCCGCCGCCGCCGCGCGGCTGAACCCCGACGCCGTTCTCGTCGGCCTCGACTGCGACCGGGACTCGTGGCGCAAGCGGGAGTATCCGGCGTACAAGGCCGGCCGGCCGCCGAAGCCACCTGAGCTGGTGGAGCAGTTGCGGGCCGCGGTGGGCTTGCTGGCCGCGGCCGGCTTCGCCACGGTGCAGCATGAGGGTTTCGAGGCCGACGACGTCATGGCCTCGGCGGCGCGGTTGGCACGCGAAGCGGGGTGGCGCTGCACCGTGGTGACCAGTGACCGGGACTCTTTCGCGGTGATCGACGAGACCACCTCGGTGCTGCGGGTCATCACCGGCGGCATCGATGCCTCCCCGCTGCTGACCGCCGCTCGGTTGCCACTGCTGTGCGGAATACGCGCCGGTCAGTACCGGGACTTCGCGGCATTGCGGGGCGACCCGTCGGACAACCTGCCGGGAGTCCGGGGCGTCGGTCCGAAGACGGCGGCCCGCCTGCTCGCTGTCTTCGACGGCGTCGCCGACGTGTACGCCGCTCTCGACGGCGAGCGCGAGGGGACCGTCGCGGAAGCCGTGGGGGAGGCGGCTGCCCGCCGCCTCGGCGGCGGCGAGGCCCGTGCTCGCGTCGCGCGGAATCTCGCGTTGATGGAGCTGCGTGCGGACCTGCCGCTACCCCTGCTCGACGCCATGCGTATCCCGATGGACGTCCGTCGACTGAACGAGGGGTTGCGCGAGCGCGACATCTGGTTGAGTCAATCGCTCTGGGCCCTCACCGAACCCGACACGCTGCCCGGACCGGCTCGGCTCCCGGCCGTTGCGGCGCCGGTGCCGCCGGAGCCGGCGCCGAGCCTCGAAAGGACCGTGCAACTGAGCCTCTTCCCGTAGGCCCCGCTCGTCGCCGCCATCAGGGAATCTTCAGCTCGTCCACAGCGGCAGTCGTGCCGTAGCGCGCAAGTGTCACTCGAAGCCATTCCACTCGAGCGACACGGAGGAACCAGTGACACCATCAGCGCTGCGGGCCGGCCCCCGTCCGGCTGCCAAGGTGATGTTGATCGGCGGCCTGTTTCTGATCCTGATCATGAGCGGCTGCCGATCCGCGAGCGAGGAGGATGCCGATCCCTCGGCGGATGCCCCGGTCGGCTTCGAGTTGACTCCGCCGACGGAATCGGCGGACGTGCCCGACGAGGACTTTCCGGATCTGGGCGACCAACCTCCGCGGTCCGACGATCCCGAGGACCGACACCGACCGAAGGCGAAGAACAAGCCGGCTACGCCGACCGTCGAACCCGATCCCGGCCCATCCGAGCTTGACCAGCCCGAATCTCAGGCTGATCCGACGGAGCATCCCACGAGCGATCACCCGGAGCCGGAGGCGGACGAATCTACCGACCCCGACCACGAGCACCCGCCGGCTCCCGAACCCACCGAGGAGCCCGAACCCACTGAGGAGCCAGAACCCACCGATCAGGCGCACCGGCTACTGCCCCTGGGCGACGGGCGCATCACGACCGTGCCCACGGTCGGATCGGTCTACTCGTGCCAGCAGCAGTTCCCGCCGAACGGTATCGGCGCGACCGTGGACGGCCCGTGGATCCAGGGCGATCAGTGGGATCCCGACGCCAAGGTCACCGTCGACGGCGCGGTGGAATGGCCGGACGCGTCCATCCAGATCGGTGTCGAGGGAACCGAGCGCGTCATCGCCGCCAACAACCTGCCCAGCCATCCGACCGGCGAGTTCCCCATCAGTTCCACCGATGACGCCTTTCCGTTCGACCAGAATCCCAATGCCATCGCGGCCCGTGAGGTGCTTCTGCGCCTGCCGGCGATGCCCGCGCCGGCGGCCGCGCCGGCGTGCATCCCGATGGGGATGATCGGATTCACGCTGTCGGGAGCCGCGGTGTTCAACGCGCTGGACGCCCGAGGGCGGGACGCGGCGGCGCACGAGATCCAGGATTCCTGCGAGGGGCATCCCGAAGTAGGCGGGCAGTATCACTATCACAGCTGGAGTGAGTGCTTCACGGATGACGCGACCGAACAGCCGGGTCGGCACAGCGACCTGGAGGGCTACGCTCTGGACGGGCTCGGGATGTACGGGCCGCGCGGGGATGACGGGGAACTCTTGTCCAGCCAGGATCTCGATGCCTGCCACGGCCATGTCGGCCCGGTCCACTGGGACGGCCAGGAGGTCCAGATGTACCACTACCACTTCACGCCGGACTACCCGTACACCGTCGGATGCTTCGTCGGTACGCCGGTTCAAGTGGCCCAACCGCCCGCCCAGCCACCTGTACCTCCCACAGACCCCGGCCCGCCTCCGGGGACGCCGCCGATGGATCCGCCTCCTTCGGGCGCGCCGGCTCCGGGAAGCCCCCCGCCGGCACCAGGTGGGCCGCCGGGGATGCCGCCTCCGGGGATGCCGCCGACGGAGTCGCTGGCCCCGGCCGCGCTGCCGCGGCCGGGGGAACCGCGCTAGCGTTGCGATCGCACACCCCGCGGGTCGGACCTACCGGGAGGACGACAAGCGCGTGAGATCGCCGCAACGCCAAGCCGGCGGAGTTCGTGAGGGCGGGCCAGTCACCCGGATCCTCGTCGTCGAGGACGACGAGCCGCTGCGAGAGCTGCTGGAAGCGGCATTGACGCACGAGGGATATCAGGTGACCGACGTGGCCACCGGCCGGGCAGGGCTGGAGTCCGCCGCCGATCGAACGATCGATCTGGTGGTGCTCGATGTCAATCTCCCCGACCTCGACGGGTTCGAGCTCTGTCAGAGGCTGCGCCGGGACGGCAACGAGGTGCCCGTTGTGTTCCTCACCGCACGTGACGCTCGCGCGGACCTCCGGACCGGTCTCGCCGATGGCGACGACTACCTGACCAAACCGTTCAGCCTCGAGGAGCTCGTGCTCAGGATCGAAGCCGTCCTGCGCCGTTCGCGGCGCGGATCTGCGAACTCGGACTTCCGATGCGGCGCGCTGACCATGGATGACTCGAGTCATCGCGTCTATGTCGACGACGCCGAGATCGGCCTGACTCCGACGGAGTATCGAGTGCTCAGGCTGCTGCTCGGGCACATCGGGACGGTGCTGTCCAAGGAGACCATCCTGCGGGCGGCCTGGGACCACGGAGGTTACCGGCCGGTCGGCGGTGGCAATTCGGTGGAGGTCGTCGTGGCCCAGCTGCGCCGGAAGCTCCGGGAGGCCGGCGGCGAGGCGTGCGGCGGCCTCATCCACACGGTGCGTGAGTTCGGCTACGTGCTCCGGGCGCCGGGATGCTAGGACGCTTCGGCGATCGGTTGTCGATCCGCGTCCGCCTCGTCCTCGGCGTCGGGTTGCTGCTCTGTGTGGCGTCCCTCGCCGTCGGTGCGGCCGCCGTCGCGTGGACCAGAGCGATCCTCGTCGAGCAGGTCGATGACCGGCTGCTCGGCGCGCGCGCCGATCCGCCGCGCTCCCACGCCCCGCCGAGTTCGACGATCGATCCCACGGGCCGTTCGCTCGCCGTCCTGCACTTCTCGCCGGACGGAGAGCTGAGGGCGTCGATGCCGTCGGGAACCAGTGAGGATCCGGACCCGTTGCCGGCCCTGACTCGGCTCGACTCGTCGTCGGTCGACCGTGGGGTTCGAATACTCACCGTCGACAGCGTCGACGGCGACCTTCGGTATCGCTATCTGGCGGTGGCCCGGCCCGACGGCGGTGTTACCGCCTTTGCCACGCCCTTGACCGAGGTGGCGGCTGTGGTCGATCGGGTCAGGATGGTGACCGCGTTGGCCGCCGGAGCCGCGGTGCTGCTCGGCTCCGGGCTGGGATGGTGGCTGCTGGGGCGGAACCTACGACCTCTGGGTCAACTCGCCACGACGGCGATGGAGGTCGCCGACGGCGCCTACGACGTGCGGCTGCCGGCCGGGCCGACCGGCACGGAGGTCGGGACGCTCACCACGGCCTTCAATCACATGATGGGCCGCGTCGAGGAATCGTTCGGCGTTCAGCTGAGCGCGCGCCGTGAGCTCGAGGCCTTCATCGCCGACGCGTCGCACGAACTGCGCACTCCGTTGGCGACGATTCGAGGATACGCCGAACTGCATGCCCGAGGCGGTATCACCAGCCCGGGGCAGCTCGACCACGCGATGACTCAGATCGCCGCCCAGAGCGTGCACATGACCGATCTGGTCGATGATCTGCTGGTTCTGGCGCGACTCGACGACGACGCCCGCACCGGTGCCGCCACCGCCGAGGCGGTCCCGTTCGTCCAAATCGTCGAGGAAATGTTGGCCGAGCACCGCTTGCTCGATCCGGAACGACCGATCACGGTGGATCTGCGCGGCGAGGCGGTGGTCGCGGGCGATCCGATGCGATTGCGTCAGGCGGTCCGGAACCTCCTCACGAATGTGCGAGCGCACGCCGGCCCGGTGGCGCCGTTTCGACTGGCGACTCGGGTCTCGGGCTCTCAGGTGGAACTCGTCGTCGCCGATTCCGGGCCGGGCATCGACCCCGAGTTCCGCGAGCGGATCTTCGCCAGGTTCTATCGAGTCGACCCCGGCAGATCGGCCACCCGGGCCGGTTCGGGCCTCGGCCTGGCAATCGTCCGGGCAACGGTGAGAGCGCACCGCGGGTCGATCCTCGTCGAGGAGACTCCGGGCGGCGGCGCGACGTTCATCGTCCGGCTGCCGACCTCCGATCCCGGCTGAACCGCCGACCCGGCACTTATCTGGCCAGATTCGCGGCGTGTCGAGGGCCACGTGCCGGGTCGACGGCTATTCAAGGACGGGTCGGCGATGTCAAGCACTCGCTAGGGGCAGATCTATGCAGCAGGCGTTACCATTTCATGCAGGCTAGAGCCGGTTGACGAGCCAGCCGAAGTCCTTGAGATGCGCCTCGGCGCCGCCCGGGGTCTCGCAGATCACCGGCGCCCCCGCGTCGCGGATGACATTGACCAACAGGTCGGGATCGATCGTGCCGGCTCCGAGGTTGGCGTGCCGGTCCGCGCCGGAGTCGAAGGTGTCGCGGGAGTCGTTGCAGTGCACGAGGTCGATTCGGCCGGTGATCGACATGATGTCGCCGACCACCGTGTCCAGGGCCATGCCGCCGGCGTGGGCGTGGCAGGTGTCCAGGCAGAAGCCGACCTGGTCGAAGCCGGCGGCTGCCGAGATGGCATCCCAGACCCGCCCGATCCGATCGAGGTACCGGGCCATGGCGTTGTCCCCGCCGGCGGTGTTCTCGATTAGCAGCGGAACCTTCAGGTCAGTGGCCTCGATCGCCTTGCGCCAGTTGTCGAAGCCTTTTTCCGGGTCGTCGGCGGAGTTGACGTGCCCGCCGTGCACGATCAGCCCCTTGGCGCCGATTGCCGCGGCGGCGTTCATGTGCTGCTGGAGGAGCTTGCGGCTCGGAATCCGGATCCGGTTGTTGGTGGTGGCGACGTTCACCAGATAGGGCGCGTGCACATACAGGTCGACTCCCGCGGCCGCCGCGTCGGTTCGCAGTGCTTCCGCCCCTCCTGGATAGGCGAATTCCGGGCCCTTGTAACCTTGCGGGTCGCCGAGGAAGAACTGCACCACGCTGGTGTCGCGCGCCTTCGCCTCGGCGATGGGATCGGCTTGTTCGACGTGCGCTCCGACCTGGATCATGACTCTCTTTCGGATCGAGTTGTGCTGTCCGTCGGCACGCTACCGTCTCTCACGGACCGGCTTCCGGACCGGCCCCGCTGGCTGGCGATTCGCTGGCCGCTTCCCGGCGCTGTTAGCCTTGCCTGTCGCGCTCCGCGTTCAGGCGGTCCCGCGATACGCAAGCCCTCCTGCCGCGGAAAGACCGCGGTCGCCTGAGTCCGAAGGAGGTGGAGTCCGCTTTGCGTGCCTACGAAGTGGTCGTCATTCTCGATCCCAACCTCGACGAGCGCACCATCGAGCCGTCGCTGGACAAGTATCTCAGTGTCGTTCGCAAGGACGGTGGCAGCGTCGACAAGGTCGACGTCTGGGGCCGACGCCGGATGGCGTACGAGATCGACAAGAAAGCCGAGGGAATCTACGCGATCCTCTCGTTGACTGCGGAGCCGGCCACGATCAAGGAGTTCGATCGCCAGCTCACGCTCAACGAGTCGATCATGCGTACGAAGGTGATCCGTACCTAGCGTCTCCGCGCTCTGTGGACAAGCGCTGCCGACGGTCGGTGCTCTCGGGGACAATCCTGGTGCAGCAATAGTGATCGCGCCGGCCCGCCGGGCGGCGTACGAATCGAAGGTACGAGCGAGCATGAGCCCGAAGAACATGAGCAAGGAGGCCTGAGATGGCAGGCGAAACCATCATCACGGTGGTCGGCAACCTGGTTGACGACCCCGAACTGCGGTTCACTCCCAACGGGGCGGCGGTGGCCAACTTCCGGATCGCCTCGACGCCGCGCACCTACGACCGCCAGAGTGGGGAGTGGAAGGACGGCGACGCGTTGTTCTTGTCCTGCTCGGTGTGGCGGCAGGCCGCCGAGAACGTCGCCGAGTCCTTGGTCAAGGGCATGCGGGTTGTGGTTCAGGGGCGTTTGAAGTCCCGGCAGTACGAGACCCGCGAGGGCGAGAAGCGCACCGTCTTCGAGATCGAAGCCGAAGAAGTCGGACCGTCGTTGAAATACGCCACCGCCAAGGTCACCCGCACCCAGCGCTCCGGCACCGGCTTCGGCGGCGGCGCCGGTGGTGGAATGCCCGCCGAGGATCCGTGGGCCACGCCCTCCGGTGGCGGCGCGGCGCCGAATCAGGGTCGGCAGTCGAATCAGGGGAGCGCTTCGTCGGCCGGGTCGGACCCATGGGCGACGCCAGGTGTGTCCAACGAAGAGCCGCCCTTCTAGAGCATTGTCGAGGTCCTTCCCAGGACCTCCCGTCACCCACCTATTCGAATCCGGACCGGCCGTTGTGGCGGTGCCGGGCTATCAAGGAGCACTACGTTGGCCAAGCCAGTGATTCGCAAGCCGAAGACTAAGGTCTGTCAGTTCTGCAAGGAGAAGAACAGCGTCATCGACTACAAGGACGCCGGTCTGCTTCGCAAGTTCATCTCCGACCGCGGGAAGATCCGGGCCCGCCGGGTCACCGGCAACTGTGTCCAGCATCAGCGCGACATCGCTATCGCCGTGAAGAACGCACGCGAGTTGGCGCTACTGCCCTACACCTCGACCGGCCGCTGAGTGATCTGCGGATAGGAGCAAGAGAATGAAGATCATTTTGACCCAGGAGGTCGATGGCCTCGGCCTCGCCGGTGACGTGGTCGAGGTCAAGGACGGCTACGGTCGCAACTACTTGGTTCCGCGCAATCTGGCGGTCATGTGGACCCGGGGCGGCCAGAAGACGGTCGACTCGATCAAGGCCGCTCGCGCCAAGCGAGCTGTCGCGAGCCAGGAACAGGCCGCCACGATCAAGGCGAGGCTCGAGGCCGAGCCGGTCGATCTGGAGGTGCGCGCCGGCAGTGGAGGACGCCTCTTCGGTGCCGTCACCACCGCCGAGATCGCGGAGGCGATCGCGTCCGTGACCGGTCAGTCGGTGGATCGGCGCGCGGTGGTCGTCGGCAAGCCGATCAAGTCTCTGGGCGCCCATCAGGTGTCGGCTCGCATACACGAGGACGTCGTCGCGTCGGTTCGCCTCAACGTGATCGCCGGCTGATCTCGCACGCGTCCGCGGCCGAGGAGCAACCCGAGCCGCCGACGAGAGGTGGCGGCAAGTGTGCCCAGGCAGGCTGGACATCTTAACGACTTTCTGTCAACCTTTGAACCGTATCGGTTGAAAGACCGATTAATCAGGGGCCTCGGCACCCGGCTGCTTGCAAGCGGTGTCGGGTTGGGGGGGTGGCCCCGGGCCGGGGGGCCCGGGGCGCTCTGTTATTTGCGGGCAGGTTTCCGGATCTTCTGCCGCCTGGCTCGGGTGAACCTGTGAGTAACTCAGGACCACGACCTTGTCGGCGCGTCTCTGCCCGGAGTTGTCCAGGAGGCGAGATGAGGGCCAGAAAGTTCTGACGTCCTCCTTGTCCACACCCGGTGGATCACTGTTTGCCCAGGTCAGAGGCATGATCGCCGATTGATGCCGAGTCCGCTCCACAGCCGCTTACACACAGGTCGCGCGTGTCGTCCACCGAGTCCCCACACTTATGCACAGCCTTTTTCGAAGGTTGTGGAAAACCTCGCTGGCGGAAGTCGCGCGCGGCGCCGTACGGTCGGCTGTGGTTCGACGGAACGGTTTCGGCCGGCGTGAAGAGAGACGTGAGATAGAGCGAGTCGAGTGTCGTCGCGACGCGGCCGAGGGCGGCGTCGGTGGCAACGCCTAACGTACTCGGCGATGAGTTCGAGTGGCGGCGTGAGTGATTCGGCGGACCTCCTGCAGCGGGGCAGGCGCAGGATCCACAAGGTGATGTGTGCTTGTCGATTGTGCGGTGAGGAGTCCTTTGCATGAGCGTGACTGACGGCGGTGGTCCAGCGGCCGATCAGATGCTGGGTACCGGCGAGGTCGGTCTCGGCCATGTCGGAGATCACATCGGCGACGCGTGGGGCGACGGCCCCGTGCCCTACCAGCCGGGCGAGCGGCCCGCCGGTGGTCCCAATGATCGCACCCCGCCACAGGACATGGCCGCGGAGCAGTCGGTCCTGGGCTCGATGCTGTTGTCGAAGGATGCCGTCGCCGAGGTCACCGAGAGCATTCGGGGAACCGATTTCTACCGTCCGGCGCACGAGATCGTGCACGACGCGATCATCGATCTCTACGGCCGGGGCGAGCCGGCGGATCCGGTGACGGTGGCCGCCGAGCTGCAGCGGCGCGGCGAGCTGCAGCGGATCGGCGGTGCCCCCTACCTGCACACCTTGGCGGCCAATGTCCCGATCGCCGCGAACGCGGGCTACTACGCGGAGATCGTCCGGGAGAAGGCGATCTTGCGGCGCCTGGTCACCGCCGGCACGAAGATAGTTCAGATCGGGTACGCCGGTCAGGGCCAGGTCGACGATGTCGTCGATCAGGCGCAGGCGGAGATCTATCAGGTGACCGAGAAGCGGGCCAGCGAGGACTACGCGCCGCTAAGCGACATCATGGAGGGCGTCCTCGACGAGATCGAGGCGATCGGCAACCGGGACGCCGGACTCTACGGCGTGCCAACGGGATTCGCCGACCTGGACGATCTCACCAACGGTCTGCACTCCGGGCAGATGATCATCGTGGCCGGCCGGCCGGCGATGGGGAAGTCGACTCTGGGGCTGGACTTCTGCCGGGCGGCGTCGATCCACCACAACATGGCCAGCGTGATCTTCTCGTTGGAGATGAACCGTTCGGAGATCACCATGCGGTTGCTGGCGGCCGAGGCCAGGGTCCCGTTGAACCACATCCGCAACGGCAACATGGGCGACGACGACTGGCAGCGGCTGGCCCGCAAGATGGGCGAGGTGTCATCGGCCCCGATGTTCATCGACGATTCTCCGAACATGACGATGATGGAGATCCGCTCGAAGGCCCGCCGGCTCAAGCAACGCCACGAACTGAAGCTCGTGGTGATCGACTACATGCAGTTGATGAGCTCCGGGAAGAAGGTCGAGTCCCGGCAGTTGGAGGTCTCGGAGTTCTCCCGGCAGATCAAGCTCCTGGCCAAGGAACTCGACGTCCCGATTATCGCGCTCTCCCAGCTCAACCGCGGACCCGAACAACGCGGCGACAAACGCCCGATGATGAGCGACCTGCGCGAGTCGGGCAGCCTGGAACAGGACGCCGACATGGTCATCCTGCTGCATCGGGAGGACGCCTACGAGAAGGAGTCCACCCGGCCCGGCGAGGCGGATCTGATCGTCGCCAAGCACCGCAACGGCCCCACCCGCGACATCACCGTCGCGTTCCAAGGCCACTATTCACGGTTCGTGGACATGGCCCACGGCTGAGTTCTTTGT
>JBOFLE010000061.1:0-29544 GCA_051657705.1 Nocardioides sp.
GGCAGCGCGGTAAGCGTGAAAGGTTCGGACTCGTGAGTGCGACGTGGGGCGGCGGTGTCCCGCTGGCCGCCGACGACTTGAGCGCCTTCGGCCGGGACCCGGCCTGGTTGATCGTCCTCAAGGCGGTGCTGATCTTCGGTCTGCTCGTGCTGCTCACCTTGTTCAACATCTGGGCCGAGCGCCGGGTGGTGGCCCGGATGCAGCACCGGATCGGTCCCAACGTGCACGGGCCGTTCGGGTTGTTGCAATCGCTCGCCGACGGGGTGAAGCTCGCACTCAAGGAGGACATCATCCCGAAGGCCGCCGACCGGGTGGTCTTCGTCCTGGCACCGATCATCGCCGCGATCCCGGCCTTCGTGACCTTCGCGGTGATTCCGCTCGGTCCCGAGGTGAAGGTCCCGTGGACCGACATCACCACGCCCCTGCAGTTGACCGACATGCCGGTGGCGGTGCTGTTCGTGATGGCCGTGGCCTCGATCGGGATCTACGGCATCGTGCTGGGCGGCTGGTCGTCCGGTTCGACGTACTCACTGCTCGGCGGCCTGCGCTCCAGCGCGCAGATGATCTCCTACGAGATCGCGATGGGCCTGGCGCTGGTCGGAGTGTTCCTGTACGCCGGCTCGATGTCGACCTCGGAGATCGTCGCCGCCCAGCGCGACTGGTGGTTCGGCCTGTTGCTGATGCCGTCGTTCGTGATCTACGTCATCGCCATGGTCGGCGAGACCAACCGGGCGCCGTTCGATCTTCCCGAGGCCGAGGGCGAACTCGTCGGCGGCTTCCACACCGAGTACTCCTCGCTGAAGTTCGCCCTGTTCTTCCTTGCCGAGTACATCAACATGACCACGGTGTCGGCCCTGGCCACCACGCTTTTCCTCGGTGGCTGGCACGCTCCGTGGGGAGTGCGCGACGTCTGGGCAGGCGCGGAGTCCGGCTACTGGCCGGTGGTGTGGTTCCTGGGGAAGGTGATGTTCTTCATCTTCTTGTTCATCTGGCTGCGCGGTTCGCTGCCCCGGCTGCGCTACGACCAGTTCATGTCCTTCGGCTGGAAGCGGTTGATCCCGATCTCGCTGCTGTGGATCGTGGCGGTGGCGACGGTCAAGTCGTTGTCGGAGTCCGGCGACCTGGGCCGGCGGGAACTGATCATCGGCCTCGGCGTGATGGCGGCGGTGTTCCTGGTGTTGTCGTTCTTCGGCCCCGGCCAGGTGTCGCCGACCGAACCCGAGGCGGACCCCTCGGGCGGTTTCCCGGTCCCGCCGATGCCGGCCGGCGGGGCGATTCGCGGTTCCGCCGCTCCGCTCACCTTCCGCCCGGCCACCGCTATCGGCGTCGCGGCCTCCCCTCGCCCGGAGCCGCGCGCGCCGGACCGTCCCGAAATCGCCGTCACCGGTGCGGAGGAGGCCTGATGGGCACGATCAAAGAGGACTACTGGGATCCGGTCGCCGGATTCGGGGTCACCTTCCGGACGATGTTCCGCAAGGTGGTCACCGAGCAGTACCCGTTCGAGAAGGTGCCGACGGCTCCTCGGTTCCACGGACGGCACCAGCTCAACCGGTGGCCCGACGGGCTGGAGAAGTGCATCGGCTGCGAACTGTGCGCCTGGGCCTGTCCGGCGGACGCGATCTATGTGGAGGGCGCGGCCAACACCGACGAGGAGCGATACTCGCCCGGTGAGCGCTACGGCCGGGTCTACCAGATCAACTACCTGCGCTGCATCCTGTGCGGCCTGTGCATCGAGGCCTGCCCGACCCGCGCGCTGACGATGACCAACGAGTACGAACTCGCCGACGACAATCGCGCCGACCTGATCTACGAGAAGTCCGACCTGTTGGCGCCGCTGCTTCCCGGTATGGAGCAGCCGCCGCACCCGATGCTGCTCGGCGACGACGAGAGCGCGTACTACGGCGGCACCCAGGCGGCCGAGGACGCCGTCGCGGAGGCACCCGCCGAGCCGAGCACCGGAGCCAGGAAGACTCGGGCCACCAGGGCCGGATCCGGGGAGGCCGGCCGATGACGGCGTTCTGGGTGCTGGCCCCGGTCATGGTGCTGGCCGCGTTGGGCATCCTGTTCGTCCGCAAGGCCGTGCACGCGGCGCTGTTGCTCGCCGTGGTGATGATCGGGCTGGCGGTGTTGTATGCCGTACTCGAGGCGCCGTTCCTGTTCGCGGTGCAGATCATCGTCTACACCGGCGCGATCTTGATGTTGTTCCTGTTCGTGTTGATGTTGGTCGGAGTCGACGCCTCGGACTCGGTGACCGAGACCATCAAGGGCCAACGAGTCCTCGCCCTGCTCGCCGGTACGGTGTTCGGGGCCTTGCTGTTGACCGGGGTGGCGCAGTCCGCGCTGGGCGTGGCGGTCGGGATGAGCGCGGCCAACGAGGGCGGCAACATCCAGGCCATCGCCAACATCTTGTTCAGCCGGTACGTCTTCGCGTTCGAGGTGACCAGCGCGCTGCTGATCACCGCCGCGCTCGGGGCGATGGTGCTCACGCACCGCGAGCGGTTCGAGCCCAAGGCCGACCAGGCCGCCTACGCGCGCAAGCGGGTCCGGGAGTACTCGGCGGCCGGCAGGCCGCTCGGTCCGCTCCCGGCTCCCGGGGTTTTCGCGCGCCACAACGCCGTCGACACGCCGGCGCTGCTCCCGGACGGCTCGGTCGCCGAGGCCTCGGTGTCCCGGGTGCTGGCCGCGCGGGGCTCGGTGCGTTCGGCGCCCGCGCTGGCCGAGAACATCGAGGAGATCCAGGGGCAACTCGCGGGTGCGATTCCCGGTGCCCCATCCGGTGGCCCCGGGGCCGATGCCGGGCAGCCGTCTCCTTCTCGATCGCCGGAGCCGGACGTCGAGGCAGGTGAACGCGCATGAGCCTGACGCCGTACGTCGTGCTCTCGGCGATCCTGTTCACGATCGGCTGCGTCGGTGTGCTGACCCGCCGCAACGCGATCGTGGTGTTCATGTGCGTTGAGCTGATGCTGAACGCCTCGAACCTCGCGCTGGTGACCTTCGCCAAGCAGCACGGCAACCTGGACGGCCAGATCGCGGCCTTCTTCGTCATGGTCGTCGCCGCGGCGGAGGTCGTGGTCGGACTGGCGATCATCATGACGATCTTCCGCTCCCGGCGCTCGGCCTCGGTCGACGACGCGAACCTGTTGAAGTACTGAGGGCCTGACTTTGATGGATCAACTTGTGGGTATGCCCCGCTTCGATGTGCCCGGTCTGCTGGCGGCGACGCCCGGCCTGCTCGGCGCGGAGTCGGAGATTCCGGTGCTGCGGCCGGTCGCGGCCGAGGGTCCGTTCTGGATGCTGTGGCTGGTGATCGCGTTGCCGCTGGCCGGCGCCGTGGTCTTGCTGGTGGGCGGCGCCATCGCCCCGAAGGTGGTGGACGCCTGGGGCCACCTGCTCGGCACGCTCGCTCCGATCGGGTCCTTCCTGATCGGCCTGCTGCTGTTCTTCGCCCTCTGGGGGCGCGACGCGGAGGACCGCTCGGTCACCCAGCACCTGTTCGACTGGTTCGAGACCTCCGACTTCACCGTGGGCATCGACCTGCTCTACGACCCGTTGTCCGCGCTCTTCGTGCTGTTGATCACCGGCGTCGGATCGCTGATCCACGTCTATTCGATCGGCTACATGGAGCACGATGCCCGCCGCCGCCGCTTCTTCGGCTATCTGAACCTGTTCGTGGCCGCGATGCTGATGCTGGTGCTGTCGGCGAACTACCTGGGGTTGTTCCTCGGCTGGGAGGGCGTCGGCCTCGCGTCGTACCTGCTGATCGGCTTCTGGCAGCACAAAACATCCGCTGCGGCTGCTGCAAAAAAGGCCTTCGTGATCAACCGGGTCGGCGACATCGGCATGGCGGTGGCCATCATGGTGATGTTCGTGACCTTCGGGACGACCGCGTTCGCGCCGATCAGCGCGGCCGCGGAGGGCGCCTCGGAGAACACCCTCAACCTGCTCGGCGTGTTGTTGCTGCTCGGCGCCTGCGGCAAGTCCGCGCAGGTACCGCTGCAGGCCTGGCTCCTCGACGCGATGGAGGGTCCGACGCCGGTCTCCGCGCTGATCCACGCCGCGACCATGGTCACCGCGGGCGTCTACCTGATCGTGCGGTCCAACTTCGTCTTCGAGCGTGCCGAGCTGGCGCAGACCCTGGTGGTCGTCGTCGCCGTCGTCACGATCCTGTGGGGCGCGGTCATCGGCTGCGCGAAGGACGACATCAAGAAGGCGCTGGCCGGCTCCACGATGAGCCAGATCGGGTACATGATGCTGGGTGCCGGCCTGGGGGTCGCCGGGTACGCGTTCGCGATCTTCCACCTGCTCACCCACGGCTTCTTCAAGGCCAACATGTTCCTCGGCGCCGGCTCGGTGATGCATGCCATGGACGACGATGTCGACATGCGCCACTACGGCGCGCTGCGGGCGATGGTGCCGGTGACGTTCCTGACCTTCGCGATGGGCTATCTGGCGATCATCGGGTTCCCCGGGTTCTCCGGTTTCTGGTCCAAGGACAAGATCATCGAGACGGCCTTCGCCGAGAACACGCTCGTCGGCCTGGCCGCGATCCTGGGCGCCGCGATCACGGCGTTCTACATGACCCGGCTGATGTTGATGACCTTCTTCACCGACCAGCGGTGGGCCACCGACGTCCACCCGCACGAGTCGCCCCGGGTGATGACGATCCCGCTGATCGTGCTGGCCGCGCTGTCGGTGCTGGGCGGGGTGCTGCTGGCCGGCGACTGGATCGTCACCTGGCTGGAACCGGTGGTCGGGGTCCATGCCGAGGAGGCCCACTCCATCCCGCCGATCCTGATGACGCTCATCATCGTCGGGGTGGTGGTCGCCGGCGCGGCTCTGGCGCTGACCATGATTGCGTTCAAGGGCGTGCCACGGGAGGCTCCGGACCAGGTCTCGCCGCTGACCAGGGCCGCGCGAGCCGATCTCTACGGTGACTGGCTCAACGACCGGATCGCGGTCCGGCCGGGCCGGGTGGCCGTCGGGGCGCTCTCGCACATGGACCGAGTGGTGATCGACGGGACCGTCGAGAACGCCTCGCTCTCGGTGGCCGGCCTGGGCACCCTGGCCCGTCGGCTGCAGACCGGCTTCGTGCGCTCCTATGCCCTGTCGGTGTTGATCGGCGTGATCATCGTCGTGCTCGCGCTGATGGCGGTGAACCTGCGATGAAGTGGCTGACCCTGTTGATCCTCATCCCGTTGGTCGGGAGCGTGGCCACCGCCCTCGCGCCGCGCGCGCGCGCCAAGATGACCAGCCTGGCCTTCGCGGTCGCCGCGTCGCTGGTCGCCCTCGTGGTGGCCTTGCGGTACTCCGCCGGGGGCGGCATGCAATTCGAGGAACGCTATTCGTGGATCGAGGCCTTCGGCGTCAACTACGCCGTCGGCGTCGACGGTCTCGGACTGGTCATGGTGGTGTTGACCGCGGTGCTCGTGCCGATCGTCATCCTGGGCTCCTGGCATGACGCCGGGGACCGCAACCCCTCGGCGTTCTTCGCCTGGATCCTGGCGCTCGAGTCCGCGTCCCTCGCCGTCTTCATGGCGACCGACCTGTTCTTCTTCTACGTCGTCTTCGAGGCCACGTTGATCCCGGCGTACTTCCTGATCGGCGGCTTCGGCGGTGCCGATCGGGCCCGGGCCGCGGTGAAGTTCCTCGTCTACCAACTGGCCGGCGGATTGATCATGCTCGGCTCGGTGATCGGGATGTACGTGGTCTCCGCTCAGGAGGGCGATCCGTCGTACCTGATCGGCGACCTGGCCGCGCTCGACATCGATCCGGTCACCCAGCGCTGGCTGTTCCTGGGCTTCTTCCTGGCCTTCGCGATCAAGGCGCCGATGTTCCCGGTGCACACCTGGCTGGCCGACACCACCGCCCAGGCCACGCCGGGGACCAGCGTGTTGCTGGTGTGCGTGCTCGACAAGATCGGGACCTACGGCATGATCCGCTTCTGCCTGGGGCTGCTGCCCGACGCCTCCGCGTGGGCCACCCCGGCGGTGGTGATCGCCGCGCTCGTCTCGATCGTCTACGGCGCGCTGGTGGCGATCGGCCAGACCGACATGTTGCGCTTGATCGGTCTCACCTCGTTGTCGCACTTCGGGTTCATCGTCCTCGGGATCTTCGCCTTGACCTCGCAGGGAGCTTCCGGGGCGATCCTTTACATGGTGAATCACGGAATCGCCACGGCCGCGCTCTTCTTGTTGGCCGGCTATCTGATCCGGCGCCGCGGCACGGCATCGATCGCGGCGTACGGCGGGGTGGAGAAGGCCGCGCCGGTGCTGGCGGGACTCTTCCTGATCGCCGGCCTGGCCGCCTGCGGCCTGCCGGGCCTCTCCCCGTTCGTCTCCGAGGTCCTGGTGATGATAGCGGCGTTCGACTACGCCTGGTGGGCCGGCGCGATCGCGGTGTCGGGCATCGTGCTGGCGGCCATCTACATCCTCTGGCTCTACCAGCGCGCGATGACCGGGCCGAGCGTTCCGGAGGTGGCCGCGATGCCCGACCTCAGCCGCCGGGAGGTGGTCGCGGTGGCTCCGCTGATGGTGGCACTGGTGGTGTTCGGGTTCTATCCGGCACCGCTGCTGAACGTCATCAACCCGACCGTGGAGACGGTGCTGGCCAGAGTCGGCGTCACCGACGACGGGCCGGTGGTGCCGGCCGACAACGCCCTGGAACCGCGCTCCGCGAAGGTGGATGACCAATGACCTTCACCAAACCAGTCATCGACTATCTCGAGATCGCGCCGATGCTGATCGTCTTCGGGGCCGCCTGCGTCGGCGTGCTGATCGAGGCGTTCTTGCCGCGCGGCGTCCGGTTCCGGGCCCAGCTCGTGGTCTCGCTCGCCGGCCTGGTGGCCGCCTTCGCGGTCACCATCCGGGTCGCCGGGGACCTCACCTCCCGTGGCGACGGTGCGGCCCGCGGACTGCTCGCCCTCGGCGGCACGATCGCGGTCGACGGACCGACGGTGTTCACCTGGGGCCTGCTGTTGTTGTTGTCCATCGCGGGCGTGCTGTTGTTCGCCGAGCGCTCCCTGGAGGGTGGCCTGAGCTCGTTCTCCGGCCAGGCCGCGGCGACGCCCGGCAGTGAACTCGAGCGGGAGTCGTTCGTGCGCGGCGCCGAGCACACCGAGGTCTATCCGCTGTTGCTGTTCGCGGTCGGCGGCATGTTGATGTTTCCGGCCGCCAACGACCTGCTGACGATGTTCGTGGCGCTCGAGGTGCTCTCCCTGCCGCTGTACCTGCTGTGCGGTCTGGCGCGCCGCCGCCGCCTGCTGAGCCAGGAAGCGTCGATGAAGTACTTCCTGCTCGGCGCGTTCTCCTCCGGCTTCTTCTTGTACGGTGCCGCGCTGGTCTACGGATTCACCGGGTCCCTCGACTTCGCCGCGATCAACGAGGCGGTCCGCAACGACGTGTCCAACCAGGGACTGCTGCTGACCGGTCTCGGGCTGCTGGCCGTCGGCCTGCTGTTCAAGGTCGGCGCCGCCCCGTTCCATGCCTGGACGCCGGACGTCTATCAGGGTGCCCCTACTCCGGTGACCGCGTTCATGGCCGCGGCCACCAAGACCGCCGCGTTCGTCGCGCTGCTCCGGTTGTTCTATGTCGCGTTCGGTGCTGAGCGCTGGACCTGGGCTCCGATGATGTGGGTGATCGCGATCCTGACGATGGCGGTGGGCGCGGTGCTCGCGGTCGCGCAGAGCGACGTGAAGCGGATGCTGGCCTACTCGTCGGTGGCGCACACCGGCTTCCTGCTGACCGGCGTCCTGGGATTGCAGGGCGCCACCGAACTCGCCGACGGGCAGATCAGCTCGCTGCAGGCGGTGCTGTTCTATCTGGCGACCTACGGCTTCGCGACGCTGGGGGCCTTCGCGGTCGTGAGCCTGGTGCGAGACGCCAGCGGCGAGGCGACCCACCTCTCGCGATGGGCGGGGCTCGGCAAGGAGTCGCCGGTGGTGGCCGGGGTGTTCGCGTTGTTCCTCCTGGGCATGGCCGGGCTCCCGCTGACCAGCGGTTTCGTGGGCAAGTGGGCGGTGTTCGCCGCGGCGTTGGCCGCCGGCGCCTGGCCGGTCGTGGTCGCGGCCATTGCCGCGAGCGTGGTGGCGGCGTTCTTCTACGTGCGGGTGATCGTCCTGATGTACTTCTCGGCCCCGGTCGGCGACGGGCCGTCGGTGACCAAGCCGTCGATGTTGACCTCGGGCGTGATCGCGGTCGGGGCCGCCGTCACCGTGATCCTGGGAGTCATCCCCGGGCCGGTGTTGGATCTGGCGGCCCGGGCCGGGGAATTCATCCGGTGAGCTTCGGTTCCCGCCCGGGTCCGACGGCCGGGCTCGCGCTGCCCGTCGTCGATCCCGGCCTGGCCGACAGCCTGGGCCGGCGGATGCTGGAGGTCGAGGCAGCGCTCGGCGAGCACGTGCGAAGTCGGGCCGAGTTCGTGAACACCGCGGCCCGGCACCTGTTGAACGCGGGCGGAAAGCGACTGCGTCCGCTGCTCGTGTTGCTGGCGGCCGAGGCCGGCTCGCACCCGCACGTCGACGACGTGGTGACCGCGGCCTGTGTGGTCGAACTCACCCACCTTGCTTCGCTCTACCACGACGACGTCATGGACGAGGCCCAGTTGCGGCGAGGCGCGGAGTCGGCCAACGCCCGCTGGGACAACCTGATCGCGATCCTGACCGGCGACTTCCTGTTCGCCAAGTCCTCCGAGCTGACCGCCCGGCTCGGCCCCGAGGCGGTGCGGATCCAGGCCGAGACCTTCGGTCGCCTGGTCGAAGGGCAGATCATGGAGACCCAGCGCCCCGGACCGGATGAGGACCCGATGGCGCACTACCTGGCCGTGGTCGACGGCAAGACCGGCTCGCTGATCGCCACGTCCGCGCGATACGGCGCGATGTTCGGCGGCGCTCCCGAGAACGTGGTGGACGCGCTGACGGCGTACGGCGACATCGTCGGATCGGCATTCCAGCTCTCCGACGACATCTTGGACATCGACTCGGAAGCGGGCGAGTCGGGCAAGACCCCGGGAACCGACCTGCGCGAGGGCGTGCGCACCCTGCCGGTGCTCTACGCCCAGGCCTCCGAACGTCCGGAGGACGCGCGGTTGAAGGATTTGCTGGCCGGCGACCTCGCCGACGAGGCCGCGCATGGCGAGGTCCTGACGTTGTTGCGAGCCCACCCCGCGATGGGTCAGGCTCGTGCCCACGTCGTCGACCTGGCCGCGGCGGCGAAGGCCCGACTGGACGTCGTACCCGCCGGCCCGGTCCGCACCGCGCTGGTCGACTTCGCCGACTTCGTCGCCGTCCGCACCGCCTAGCGCCGACCCGTCCCGAAGTAGCCGCTCACCCGTCCCGAAGTAGCGGCCGACCCGTCCCGAAGTAGCCGGGCGAGCGCGCTCAGGCCTCGCCGCCGACGCCGCGCGCGAGTGCCATCGCCGCGCGCCGGTGACGAAGCGACTCGGCCGTGAACAGCGCCAGCGCCGTCCACACCAGGGCGAAGCCGATCAGGCGGCTCGGCGGCATCGGTTCGCCGAACCAGAAGACCCCGAGCAGGAACTGGATTGTCGGCGCGAGGTACTGCATCAGGCCGAGCGTGCTCAGCGGTACCCGGGTCGCCGCCTCGGCGAAGAACAGCAAGGGCAGCGCGGTGGCGATGCCGCTGGAGGCGACCAGCAGCGCGTGCCCCCAGCCGTGATGGCCGAACTCGGCATCGCCCCGCTGGTGGAGGAACGCCAGCAAAGCGACCGCCGCGGGGGTTGCCAGCAGTGTCTCGAAGGTCAGGCTCTCTACGCCGCCGAGGCCCGCATGCTTCTTGACGAGCCCGTAGCAGCCCCAGCTGCCGACCAGGCCGAGGGCCACCCAGGGCAACCGGCCGTAGTCGAGAGCTATCACCACGATCGCGAGGGCCACCAGGCTCAGCGCCGCCCATTGCCAGCGGCGTAGCCGTTCGCCCAGCACCACCACGCCGAGGAGCACCAGGAAGAGCGGGCTGATGAAGTAGCCGAGCGCCGTCTCGATCACTCGTTGATTGGTGACGCCCCAGATGTAGATCGCCCAGTTGCCGGTGACCAGCACGGCGGCACAGGCGAGGGTGATCCGGGTTCTCGGGTTCCGCCAGATCTCCCGGAGTCGCTCCCGACGCCGTAACGCCAGCACCAGGGCCAGCACACCGATCAGGGACCAGATGACGCGGTGTCCCAGGATCTCGAAGGCATCGGCGGGCCTCAGCAGCGGCCAGTACAGCGGAAGCAGGCCCCACATCGCGTACGCCGCGAGGCCGTAGACCAGACCCTGTCGTAACTCGGGTCGCGATTCCGGCACCGCGCCAGGATAGGCCCACCGGATAGTCCGCCACCTTCTGCACCACAAGTTGGGTGAATTGGTGCTCGAGGTGGCGGACTATCCTGATCGGGATGGGAATTGGCAGGGGATCGATCGAGGCGGCGGTCGAGCGGATCGCGCCGCACGTACGGCGGACCCCCGTCGTCCGATGCGACGTCGCCATGCGGACCTCGCCGTCCGGCGTCGGTTCGGTCGTGCTCAAGCTGGAGTCCCTCCAGGTGACCGGTTCGTTCAAGCCTCGGGGCGCGGTCAATTCGTTGCTCATCTCGGATGCCCCGGAGGTGATCGCGGTGTCGGGCGGCAATCACGGCCTCGCGGTCGCCTGGGCCGCCCGGCGGCTGGGGCGTCGGGCCACCGTCGTCGTTCCGACCACCGCGGCCGAAGTCAAGGTCGCGGCGATGCGCGCGACCGGCGCGGAAGTGATCCAGCACGGCACGGTCCCCGGTGAGGCGTTCGCCTACGCGGAGGAGATCATCGCCGAGCGGGGGCTGCCGCTGATTCACCCCTACGACCAAGAACCCACTATCGAAGGCCAGGCCACTGTGGGGATCGAGTTGCTCGATGACGCTCCCGAGGTCACCCATTGGCTGGTCGCGGTCGGCGGCGGCGGCTTCCCGGCCGGCGTCGCGCTCGCCCTCGACGGACGATCCACGGCGGTACCCGTCGAGCCGGAAGGCTGCCCGTCGCTCTTCGAGGCGCAGTCGGCGGGCGGTCCGGTCATGACGAAGGCGGAGGGGATCGCCAACACCAGCCTGGGTGCCCCGTCGCTGGGCAAGCTCCCGTGGGAGATCCTCCGGGACCGAGTGCCGGCGTGCACCCTGGTGCCCGACGAGGCGATCGCCGAAGCCCAGCGTTGGCTGGCGGCCGAACTGCGAGTCATCGTCGAGCCGGGTGGTGCCACGGCTCTGGCAGCGCTGTTGTCCGGTGCCTGGTCACCGCCCGCGGAGTCGGTCGTCGGTGTGGTGGTCTGCGGCGGCAATGCCGACGGCATTCCCCGGTAGCACTCTCAGTGAGCCGGGTCTTCGCCGGGTAGGGTCGTCGCCTCCGCTCGCGCGACGGTCATGAGCATCGGGGAGGCGAGCCCGCACGCGGCGGCACACTCAGTGACGGCCTCCGCCACCCAGCCGATGGCCTCCGGACCCCACCCGGCCAGGTCTCCGTGGAGTACGGCGGTCTCGGCGATCGGGCCGTCCCAGAAGGTGTCGTGGAATGTGATCATGGTGCCGAAGCTCCCGGCGGGTACGGCGTGCGACGGGCTGGTCAGCACGCGCTGGTCGAGGCGTCGGAAGGCCGTGATCGTGGCGTCGAGCACCTGGTCCGATGCCGACTGGCCAACCGCCAGCCGGATCTCGGCCTTCGTCCTGCCGGCTGGGTCGAGATTGTCGAACCAGCCAGCAGTGCCCATGGACGCCGAGCCGGACACCCGAGGCCTGAGTTGATGTGCGGGCAGTAACAACAGCACTTTGTCCAGATCGACCCGTTGGAACTGTTCGCAGGCGTCTACCGCGCACCGTAGGAAGGCCTGCACCGGGAGGGCGTGCTCCCGAGCGATCGGGTTGGTTCCCACCTGGAACCAGGCGAACGGATCACCCATGGCAATCGCCGAGGGCTCCCAGGGGCCACCGGCATCGTTCATCCCCCACAACGCGGGACTCTCGTCTTCGTCCAGCCACGCCATGGCGGTCGCGCGCTTGACGAACATCGAGTAGTGATCCTGGTCGGACCTGGTGCCGTCCGGATCCAGTCGGGGCCACGCGTGCGGAGTCACGCCGCCGAAGAAGGCCGTGAACATCGTGCCCGAAACGGCATCCAGTGGTGCTGACGCGGCCGGCTCGGCATCGCGGTAGCGACTGGGCATGTCGCGTGTCGACCCGTTCCGGTCCGTGTGCGGCATGGAGTGCATCACTCGTTCATCGGGTGCGTGGAGGCTAGCGGACGGTCCAGGTGTCTCCGCCGCTGATCAGCGCCGCCAGCCGCTCGGTCGGGTCGTCGTCCGGGCCGCTGGTCGCGGTCCGGATCTGCTCGCGGGCGAGATCGTCGTACGTCGGGCGCTGGACCTGCCGGAAGATGCCGATCGGGGCCTGTTGCAGATGCCCCGCGTCGGTGAGCCGGGAGATCGCGAAGGCCGGGGTGGGATCGGGACTGGTCGCATCGTGCACGAGGACGGCGTCCGCGCCGACCTCGGCCTCCTTCGCGACGAGCACGCCGCCGGTGCCGGCGTCGCGGACCAGGCACAGGCCGTCACCGAAGCGGATCGGCTCGCCGTGCGTCAGCGGGATGACCGCGGCCCCGGTGTCGCGGCCCTTGATCGCGTCGAACGCGCCGTCGTTGAAGATCGGGCAGTTCTGGTAGATCTCGACCAGCGACGTGCCGCGATGGGCGGCCGCGGCCGCAAGCACGCCGGTGAGGTGCGCCCGGTTGGAGTCGACGGTCCGGGCGACGAAGGTGGCCTCCGCGCCGAGCGCCAGCGAGATCGGGTTGAACGGATGATCCACCGAGCCCATCGGCGTGGACTTGGTGACCTTGCCGGGCTCGGACGTGGGGGAGTACTGGCCCTTGGTCAACCCGTAGATCCGGTTGTTGAACAGCAGGATCGTCAGGTTCACGTTGCGGCGTAGTGCGTGGATGAGGTGATTGCCGCCGATCGACAGCGCGTCCCCGTCGCCGGTCACCACCCAGACCGACAGGTCGGACCGGGTGGTGGCGATGCCGGTGGCGATCGCCGGAGCGCGCCCGTGGATCGAGTGGAAGCCGTAGGTCTCCAGGTAGTACGGGAACCGTGAGGAGCAGCCGATCCCGGAGACGAAGACGATGTTCTCGCGGCGCAGCCCGAGGTCGGGCAGGAACCCCTGCACGGCCTTGAGCACGGCATAGTCGCCACACCCCGGGCACCAGCGGACCTCCTGGTCGCTGCTGAACTCCTTGCCGGTCTGCGGCTCGTCGGCGGCCGGCACGAGGTCCAGGCCGCCGCGCATTCCGGGCGTGTTCAGGTCGACGGTCATGACGTCACTCCCATCGGGGCTCCGCGCCGTTCGACGGCGAGTTCGATCGAGGTGAGCTCGACCGGGATACCTTCGGTCTCGGAGACGATCTCGGCGATCGCCTCCGCCAACTCCCTGGCCTTGAGCGGCATCCCGCGCACGTCGTGGTAGCCGACGATGTCGACCAGGTACTTCGCGCGCAGCAGCAGCGCGAGCTGCCCGAGGTTCATCTCCGGCAGCAGGACCCTGTCGTAGCGGCGCAGCACGTCGCCGAGGTTCGCCGGGAACGGGTTCAGGTGGCGCAGGTGCGCCTGGGCGACGTGGTAGCCGCTGCGCCGCACCCGCCGTACGCCGGCGCCGATCGGGCCGTACGTCGAACCCCACCCGAGCACCAGCACCTTCGCCTGGCCGGAGGGATCGTCGACTTCCAACGGCGGAATGGTCTCGGCGATCCGGTCCACCTTGGCCTGCCGGGTGCGCACCATCAGATCGTGGTTGGCCGGGTCGTAGGAGATGTTGCCGTGGCCGTCGCCCTTCTCGAGGCCGCCGATCCGGTGTTCCAGCCCGGCCGTACCCGGGATCGCCCAGGGCCGGGCCAGCGTGGTCTCGTCGCGCAGATAGGGCCAGAAGCCGGCCTCGTGATTGGGTTCGGCCGCGAAGCCGGGGTCGATCGCCGGCAGGTCCTCGACGGCGGGGATCCGCCAGGGCTCGGAGCCGTTGGCCAGCGAGCCGTCGGAGAGCAGGATCACCGGCGTGCGGTAGGTGATCGCGATCCGGGCCGCTTCCACCGCGGCGTCGAAGCAATCGCCCGGCGAGCGCGGCGCGACGACCGGCAGCGGCGCCTCGCCGTTGCGGCCGAACATGGCCTGCAGCAGGTCGGCCTGCTCGGTCTTGGTCGGCAACCCGGTGGACGGGCCGCCCCGTTGGACGTCGATGACCAGCAGCGGCAGTTCGGTCATCACGGCCAACCCGATGGTCTCGGACTTCAGCGAGATCCCGGGACCGGAGGTGGTGGTGACGCCGAGCTTGCCGGCGAACGCCGCGCCCAGCGCGGCGCCGACCCCGGCGATCTCGTCCTCGGCCTGGAACGTCGTGACTCCGAAGGCCTTGTGCTTGCTGAGTTCGTGCAGGATGTCGGAAGCCGGGGTGATCGGGTAGGAACCCAGGAAGACGTCGAGTCCGGACCGGACGCCGGCCGCGATCAGGCCGTAAGCGAGCGCCAGGTTGCCGGTGATGTTGCGGTAGGTGCCGGGCGGCATCGGGGCCGGGCGGACCTCGTACTGGACGGCGAAGGCTTCCGTGGTCTCGCCGAAGTTCCAGCCCACATTGAAGGCCCGGAGGTTGGCGTCGCGGATCGCGGGCGCCTTGGCGAAGCGCTTGGTCAGGAAGTCGACGGTGGTCTCGATCGGCCGGCCGTACATCCACGACACCAGCCCGAGCGCGAACATGTTCTTCGCCCGCGAGGCGTCCTTGCGGGACAGCCCGAACTCCTTGACCGCCTCGACGGTCATCCCGGTCAGGTCGACCTGGTGCACCGCGTACGCCGCCAGGCTGTCGTCGGTGAGCGGGTTGGCGACGTACCCCGCCTTGGTCAGGTTGCGCTCGGTGAAGTCATGGGTGTCGACGATGATGCTGGCGCCCTTGTGCAGGTCGGCCAGGTTGGCCCGCAGCGCGGCGGGGTTCATCGCGACGAGCACGTCGGGCGCGTCGCCGGCGGTGAGGATGTCGTGGTCGGCGAAGTGCACCTGGAACGACGAGACGCCGGGCAGCGTGCCCTGCGGCGCGCGGATCTCGGCCGGGAAGTTGGGGAAGGTCGAGAGGTCGTTGCCGAGGGCGGCGGACTCCTGGGTGAAGCGATCGCCGGTCAGCTGCATGCCATCGCCCGAGTCGCCGGCAAAGCGAATGATGACGCGATCCAGTTGCTGGACCTGCTTGCCCACGTTGTGCCTCTCGATCGAAGAACCGGGAGCGCGCCGGCTCCGCGGGTGCCTCTCAGGCCCGGATCGACCGCCCCCCAGCGCGACTCTGCGCTGGTAGGGGCGCTGTTCGTCTCGGGTTCGCCGCCGAGGTCACGATGTCCAAGACTAGCTCGCGCGCGTCGACCCGACGAAGTCGTCTCCAGCGCTGGACACGCTCGTCGCTGGCGTGCAATGCGGTGACCGACGTGCCACATGGGTGCATTTGCGCGCTCGTTGTGGTCGACCGGGCTGCTTCACAACAGTATGGGTGCAGATGCGCTCATGCTGACGCAGATCTCCAGCCGTCTCACCCGTGATACGCTCCTTCTATGAGTGTGGACGCGGCGCGTGAAGTCACCGTGCGTGAGCTTCGGAACCACGGTGGCCGGGTTCTCGATCGGGTCTCGCGGGGCGAGACGCTTATGGTGACGAAAGACGGGAGCCCGGTGGCGGAGCTCCGTCCGCTACCTCGACGGAGCCTGCCCGCGGCGGAGTTGATCGCCCGAGCGAGACGAGCGCCCAAGGTTGACCCGGAGCGCCTACGCGAGGATATCGACGCCGTACTGGATCAGTCCCTGTGAGGCATCCGAAGGGGGTGCTTGACACCTCGGCCGTGCTACGACTCCACGAACTCACCGAAGAGGACCTGCCGGTAGACGCCGTCATCTCCACGGTCACCCTGGCTGAACTATCGGTCGGACCCTTGGTGGCCAAGGGCGATGGCGAACGGGCCGCGCGTCTGGCGCACGTCCAGCGCGCGGACGCCGACTTCGGTGACCCGTTGCCGTTCGACGTGGAAGCCGCCCGGGCGTTCGCGCAGGTGGCTGCCGACATTCGGAACTCCGGACGCAAGCCCAAGGCCCGCGCCTTCGATGCGTTGATCGCCGCCACCGCGAAGGCGGCGCAACTGCCTCTTTACACCTTCAATGCCGGCGATCTCACCGGGGTGACCAACCTGGAGGTTGTCGCCCTGCCCCTGCCTCACGAGTGAATCGCGCCGACGACGCCTGACGCGCCGCTCGCGGGCTCAGCGGTAGTTGGTGAACTGAACGGCGAAGTCGTAGTCCTGGGCCCGGACCAGCGCCTGCACCGCCTGGAGGTCGTCGCGCTTCTTCGACGACACGCGGAGTTCCTCGCCCTGGATCTGGGCCTTGACGCCCTTGGGTCCTTCGTCTCGGATCAGCTTGGAGATCTTCTTGGCGTTCTCCGAACTGATGCCCTCCTTGAGCGCGACACCGATCTTGGACTGCTGCCCGGACGGCCGCGGCTCGCCGGCGTCGAGGATCTTCAGGCTCTGGTTGCGTTTGACCAGCTTGCCCTTGAACACGTCGAGTACGGCGCTCGCGCGATCGTCGGCGGACGCGGTGATCTCGATCGCCTTGTCACCCTGCCACTCGATCGTGGCTCCCGTGCCCTTGAAGTCATACCGCGTCGCGACCTCGCGGGCGGTCTGCCCCAAGGCGTTGTCGACCTCCTGCCGGTCGATCTTGCTCACGATGTCGAACGACGAGTCCGCCACCTGTTCCTCCTCAACCTCAGACTTCGGTTTCCGCTCAGTTTCCAGTCAGCGGCCAGCAGAGGCTATCCTGCCAGTTGCTGTCCGAGGTTGCCGCCAAGCGGTTGCCGAGGAGTCAGTACGGCAGGTTGCCCGAGCGGCCAATGGGAGCGGACTGTAAATCCGTCGCGAAAGCTTCGAAGGTTCGAATCCTTCACCTGCCACCCACCACCACAAACAGCCCCTGACCAGCGCAAACACGCCGTCGGGGGCTGTTGCGTCATGTCGACCCCGTCCGGCTGAAACCGGGTCGTTGCGGCTGATCCGGGCCTATGCCGGCCTGGATTGACCAGCGGCGGCGCACGAGTGCCTTGTCCTTGTACCCGAACGCAAAACCTGCAGACCACCGAAGCCCCCGTCGGCACCGTGATCGCGCGGGCAACCGAACTGCACCCCTACGGATACCCCCCACCTTCTCGCCGTCGCCGTTGTCGAAGCTGCCGACAGATACGGCAACTGGATCATCGACTACGTGAAGGCACCGGAACCGCCGCCTGGCTGACGCCGCTTCGTGATGGGCTCCCGCGGCACTGGCGAAATCGCGGAGTCGATGTCGACTGTTGGCTGACGATTGGCGTCCCGCATGGGATCTACTACCGGTGACCGATGGTGCCATTCGCGGTCGTACTGCTGCCGTCCCGCAGGGGATCCGTGTCGGCGAAGCTGAGGCCTTTGTACACCCTGCATCGTTGTACACCCTGCATCGTCCGGCGGTTCGCTCAGTCGATACGCACGCTTGCGGTGAGTGTCAGCGTGTGATCTTGGTGGGCGTAGACGAAGCCCGACCCTACCCCGGCCAGGTCCTGCGGCTGGATCACGCTGATGACGATGTCGTCACCGAGATGTCCCGGGATCACGACGCCACGGCTCTCCAAGTGCCAGGTGTCGAGCAGCTCCTCGAGCGGAGTCTCACCGGGCAGCCCTGCCTGAGGAACGGCAGCATCTCGGCGGTGACCTCCGTGGGCAGCTCGATGCCGGCCAGCAGAGTGGCGAGCTCGTCGTCGAGGGCGGGGGCGGGGTGGTCCGGGTTCATGGTGGTCTCCGTTCCGGTGATGTGTGCCGTCGCCGTCGTCGACACTGCGGGTCTGCCCGACGCCGGGGCACCTCGCTGCCGGCAGGTCATGCTCGTCGACCAACGACCTGCCTCGTGCTCATGGGACCGGCGGTGACGGTCCCCTTGAGGGCATCGCCGGTGGCGACGGCATCGAATCTCAGGTTCAGCTTCATCGGGTTGGTGACAGTCACGGTGAACCGACCGCGTCCGTCGTCGACGGACCCGTCCGTGATCGGCACCGACCCGCCGAGCACGTCCGCCGTACCGGTCAGCTCCGCACCGTCGAAGACCCCGTCCTGATCGCCCAGTGGGGTGGAGATCGTCACGTTCCACACGCCGTCGAGCGGGATGGCGCTCCCGTCCACGGCCGTTCGTGGCACCGCTGCCGAACCCGGTTCACGACCGCACCTCGTCGACGTGGTCCGACACTCGGCACGGCTCCGCCAGGTGGCGCCCTACTATGTGCTCGTGGCGCGACACCCGATAGACAGCGCGGCGATGCGGCAGCGCATTCTCGTCGTCGCTGCGCGGCTGTTCGCCGAACACGGCTACAGCGGTACGTCGGTGCGTGATATCGCTGAGCAACTGGGGATCGCCAACCCGTCGTTGTACTACCACTTCCAGAACAAGGCCGCCCTGCTGGACGAGCTGCTGCGTGCGCCGCTCGATGTGGTGCAGCAGGCGGCAGTTCGAGCCGCCGGACTTGAGACGCACGAACGTCTTCGCGTCCTGATCGAGGGCATGCTCGAGGCGCTCGAGGTGCACAGCGGCGTCGCCCTCGCGGCGCTCGAACGGCGGGGTGCCGCGGGCGAGGTGTCTCAGGCTCTCGCCGAGGCGGCCGCGCCTGACGTCACCGAGCTGCTCGTCGAGGCCGGCGACGCCACGGACGCCGCATACCGACTGCGGGTGACGATGGCGCTGGCCGCCGTCGAAGCGGCGGTGCGCAGCCTGATGGTCGACCTGGCCGACGATGCCGACTTCGTCAGGCGTCTTCGCACACGACGTGCAGAGATCGTCGACGCCGCGCTGCGGCTGCTCGACCCGCGCGCACCCTGAGCTGCCCGCGGCGTCGGGGCGGGCGTCGTCGTGAGCCCCGCGCGTCCCGGAGCCGGGTGGGCCCTGTGGTGCGACGGTGTCCGAGAAGGGCTGTTCGCAGCGAGCCGAGTCGGGCATCTCGAGTCCTTCGACGGGAAGTGGCAGCGGGGATGTCTGGTGGCGAAGGCAGGACATCCGGCGGCGGCAACGAGGTGAATCGTTCCACGAGCAGGTAACCTAGCAGACGCTAGTCTGAGGTGTCACGAGTGTTCGCGAAATGGCCACGGGGGTCGTCGTGGTGTCCCCAATTGTGCTGTAGGAGAAACTGACTGACTGGCTGGCTGAAAGCTGATAGGGCGTTGACGTTGCGCGACGAAACCGTATCGGTTAGCGTGTCTAGCACCCGCTAGACAAAGATGCTGGACGGCAGTCGGAAAGGACGCGCAATGCTCACTCGATCGCACAGGACCCACCCACCGAGGCGCCTGGGCCGACTCGGCGCCGGGCTCGCGGCCGCGGTCGTGCTGAGCGTCTCCGTCGGGAGCGTGCAGAGCGGGACACAGGCTGCGGACGCGACGACGAGGGGCGGCGGGCCCGACTCCGCGGCATGCCTCAAGGCCCCGAAGGAGCGGAAGACCAAGGACGGGGTGGCGTTCCTGCGCACGCCGAACGCGTGCTTCCGAGGTCTGAAGGACTGGTCGTACACACCGCGCTACGTCGAGATCGACGGTCTCCGGCAGGCCTACATCGACGAGGGCCCGGCCGACGGCGACCCCATCCTGCTGCTGCACGGCCAGCCGTCGTGGTCCTACCTCTACCGGAACGTCATCCCCGGGCTGGTGGCCAAGGGCCACCGGGTGATCGCCATGGACCACCTCGGGATGGGCCGCTCCGACAAGCCGGTGGACACCGGCTACTACACCTTCGACGTCCATGCCGAGCGCCTCGACCGCTTCATCGGGAAGCTCGACCTGCAGAACCTCACGGTGTTCGCCCAGGACTGGGGAAGCGTACTCGCCCTCTGGAACACCGCGTCGTGCCCGGACGCCTTCGACCGGATCGTCATCGGCAACGGAGGGATGCCGGATGAGTTCCAGCCCTTCGAGATCCCGCCCGCTGACGACCCGCAGATCGCCGCCTTCGGCCAGTCGCTCCGGTCGATTCCGGCCAACCAGCCGCCGTTCTACGACGAGAACGGCAACCCGGTGCCATTGCCGGGATCGAGTGGTGCCGGTGGTGGTGGGACCAGCGCCGGAGGTGGGGCGCTCGGTTCGGGCTTCGGATCATGGACGGGCTACGCCTTTCACTCCGAGGACTTCGTGCCGTCCGCGTTCGTCGAAGCGCTCACCTACCGCGACCTCGCACCGGAGGAGGAGGCGGGTTACGACGCGCCCTTCCCGAGCCGGGCGTACATGGCCTCGCCGCGGGTCTTCCCGAGCCTGCTGAGCGACATCGCCGGCCGGACGGCCGAGAAGCGCACCCAGCTCACGACCTACAGCAAGCCGTTCCTCACCATCTTCGGGGGCAACGAGCCGGGCATCGTCGAGCAAGGCAGCCAGCAGTGGATGAGCGGGAGCATCCGCGGCGCTCAGGGCCAGCCGCATCACACCTACCCCGACGCCAGCCACTTCCTCCAGGAGGACCAGGGCCCGGACATCGCCCGACGGATCGATGAGTTCATCGCGGCCAACCCCCGATGACGCATCGTCACCGACGACACCGCGAAGGAGCACGACGATGACCATGGAACGACGAGGCGTCCTCCGGCTCGGCGCCGCCGTCGCCCTCACCGCCAGCACCGGCTGGGCGGCATCCGCCCCTGCTGTCGGCTCCACGTCGCGACCCGGCGCCCTGGACCCCTCCGGGCCGGGCCGGCCGTCGCCCTACGGACCGATCTACCGCACGCCGCCGCAGGCGTTCGCCGGCATCCACGACTTCCCCTACCGGCCGCGCTTCCTGCCGGTCGACCGCTGCGGCTTGCGGATGGGCTACGTCGACGTGGGCCCGTGCAACGGCCCGGTGGTCCTCCTGACCCACGGCAACCCGGCATGGAGATACACCTACCGCACCTGGATCCCCCCACTGGTGGCCCAGGGTTACCGCGTGATCGCCCCCGACCTCATCGGCTTCGGTCGGAGCGACAAGCTGGACCGCGAGCAGTACAGCTACCAGCGCCAGGTCGACTGGGCCCGCACGCTCGTCGAGCGGCAGCATCTGCGCGATGTGACGCTCTACGCGCAGGACTGGGGCCGGGCTGATCTACCTCCGGGTCGTCGCCGAGATTCCTCACCGCTTCGCTCGGATCGCCATCTCCAACACCGGCCTTCCGGTCGACACCGAGCCCTACGAGGAGTCGTTCGTCGTGTGGCAGGAGCAGATCTCGCAGACGACCCCGTTCTTCGGGCCGCTGATCGACCAGGACAGCTTCGTGACCTGTCCGACGCCGAGGTGGCGGCCTTCGACGCGCCCTGGCCCACCGAGCAGCTGCGTAGTGTCCCGAGGGAGATGCCCCCAGTGGGTGCCCGGCAGCGGGCAGGTGGCCAAGGAGGGGGCGAAGAACCGGGCTGCACGAGAGTTCTTCCGCACCTGGGACAAACCGATGCTGACGTTGTGGTCGCAGAACGAGGCGATCCTGCCCGGCAACTACAACACCGGGTTCTTCCGCGAGGAGGTACCGGGAGGTCGGGGGATGCCGCACCAGACATTCCCGTCCGGGCACTTCATCCAGGAAGAGGACATTGCACCGCAGCTGGTCGATTCCGTTATCTCGCTCGTCGAGACCACGCGCTGACGGCTGAGCCGGCTGCGCGTCCAACCACGCTGTCCCCGAACTCTTCTGGAGGCTTCCGATGACTACGAGCTCACCTCCCCTCGGGCCGGTCGACGTCACCGACCCGGCGTTCCGCGCCAACCCGTTCCCCACCTACGCCCGGCTGCGGGCCGAGTCTCCGGTGCACGTCATCAAGGTGCATCCGTTCGGGAAGACGCATCTGGTGACCCGGTACGACGATGTCGCCGCCGCGTTCCGGGACGAGCGGCTGGTGAAGAACGCCCGCTCGGCGGGGGTCGGTGGGCTCGCCGGCGGCGCGCTCCCGGGGACGCTGGGAGCACTGAACAGCAACATGCTCTCCCTCGACGGCGCCGACCACGACCGTCTCCGCGCCCTGGTGCGCAAGGTCTTCACGCCGCGCCGGATCGAGACCATGCGCGATCAGGCCGAGCGGCTCTCGCACGAGCTGCTGGCCGCCGCTGCGGCGAAGGCCGAGCGGACCGGCAGCTTCGACCTGGTCGCCGACTACGCGCTCCCGTTTCCGTTGACCCTCATCGGTCGCATCCTCGGGGTACCGGAGCGTGACAACGACCGGTTCCACAAGTGGACCGTCGCCCTGTTGTCGACGACCGGCGTTCGCTCGTTGGTCACCAGCCTGCCGTCCATCCTCGCGTTCCTGCGCTACCTGCGCCGGTTCGTCGCCGAACGCACCCGCGACCCGCGCGATGACCTGATCTCGGCGCTTGCCACGGCCAGTGCTGACGACGACCGGCTCAGCCCTGACGAAGTGCTGGCCATGATCATCCTGTTGCTCACTGCTGGGCACGAGACCACGGTGAACCTCATCGGCACGGGCACGCTCGCCCTGCTGCAGAATCCCGGCGAGCTGGCTCGGATGCGGGACGATCCCACTGTCGTCGGCACCGGGATCGAGGAGCTTCTCCGCTACGTCGTTCCTGCCGAGACCGCGACCCAGCGCTGGGCGCGGGAAGATCTCGAGATCGCCGGCACCGTCATCCCGCGGAGTTCGATGGTGCTCCTCGGCATCGCCTCGGCCAACCGCGACTCGACCCAGTTCGCCGACCCGGACCGGCTCGACCTGACCCGGGACCCGAACCGGCACGTGGCGTTCGGGCTCGGCATGCACTACTGCCTCGGCGCCTCGCTGTCGCGACTCGAGGGCTCCATCGCGATTCCTGCACTGCTCCAGGCCATGCCCGGGCTGAGGATGGCGGTGCCGGCCGAGCGCCTGCCGTGGCGCACCGGGCTCGTCCTGCGCGGAGTGCTCAGCCTTCCGGTAGTCCCGGCATGAGCGGCGGCGACGGCCGCGCGCGCCGCTCCTTGGCCCGGCTCGCGAGATGACCGCCCCGCCGTCGTCCCGGCGCCCCGTCGACGGGGCGCCGCTGCCGCAGCCCGCTGCCGCGGGTGCCGAGCAGGAGCCGACCCGTCGCCAGGTCGTGCTGCTGCTCTGCGGCCTGCTCGTCGCGATGCTCGCGGCCTCGCTGGACCACACCATCTTCTCGACCGCCCTGCCGACCATCGTCGGCGAGCTCGGCGGCATCGACCAGATGGCGTGGGTCACCACGGCCTACATCCTGGCCGCGACCGTCGTGATGCCCGCCTACGGCCGGCTCGGCGACCTCCTCGGCCGCAAGTGGCTCTTCGTCGGCGCGCTCGGCCTGTTCATCGCCGGCTCGGTCGTCGGCGGCCTGGCAGGCTCGATCAACGGGTTGATCGCCGGCCGCGCCATCCAGGGCCTCGGCGGCGGCGGGCTGATCATCCTGGCCCAGGCGATCATCGCCGACGTCCTGCCGGCTCGGGACCGAGCCCGCTACACCGGGGCGATGGGGGCGGTGTTCGTGGTCTCCTCGATCGCCGGGCCGCTGCTCGGCGGCTTCCTCACGTCCGGTCCCGGCTGGCGCTGGGCGTTCTGGATCAACGTGCCACTTGGGCTGGTCGCCGTCGCGGCCGCGCTCCTCGTCATCCGCTCGGCGAACCGCGCCCGCACCGTACAGCTCGACGTCGCCGGGATGACGCTGCTCGCCGCCGCCACCACGGCCGCCGTCCTGATCTCGGTGTGGGGAGGGACCACGTACGACTGGATGTCCCCGCAGATCCTCGGACTGGCCGCCACCGCGGTGCTGGCCGGCGTGCTGGTCGTCGTCGTGGAGCGCCGGGCCGCCGAGCCCGTGCTGCCGCTCTCGCTGTTCGGTTCGCGCGACTTCGTGCTCTGCACGACCGCAAGCCTGCTCACCGGGGTGGCGATGTTCGGCACCATCGCCTACATGCCGACGTACCTGCAGATGGTCACCGGTGTCGACGCCACCGAGGCCGGGCTGCTGATGCTCCCGATGATGCTCGCCGTGATGGTGACCGGCATCGGCTCGGGTATCGTCGTCTCGCGAACCGGCGTGTACACACCCATCCCCATCGCCGGGTCGGCTCTCGCCGCGGTCGGTCTGACGCTGCTCTCCACCCTGGAGCCCGACGCCTCGCTGTGGCTGGTGTGCGGCTATCTCACCGTGTTCGGTGCGGGGCTCGGCCTCGGCGCGCAGATCCTCGTGCTCGTCGTGCAGAACTCCTTCCCGCACTCGCTTGTCGGCACGGCCACGGCCGCCAACAACTTCTTCCGCGAGGTCGGGGCGTCGCTGGGCGCCGCCGTGGTCGGCAGCGTGTTCGCGGCTCGTCTCACCGACCTGCTGGGCGATCGGCTCGACGGTGCCGCGGAAGCTGGCGGCCTGGACTCGGGGTCGTTGACTCCCGGGGCCGTCCGAGCCCTGCCGGACGGCCTGAGGGTCGTCGTGGTGGACGCCTACAACCAGGCGCTCACGCCGCTGTACCTCTGGCTGGTGCCGCTGATCGTCGCCTCGACCCTGCTCCTCGTCCTCCTCTCCGGCCGTCCGCTCGCGACCCAGGTGCGGTGACCCACGCCGGCAGGTCTGGCGCGTGGCCCGCCCCGCCACTACCGCTCGTCCATGAGGATCGCGGACGTGATCAGGCGCAAGGGCACCGACGTCGTCACGGTGCATCCCGACTCCAGCGTCGCCGAGCTGCTGGCCCTGCTCGCCGAGCACCGCACCGGCGCGGTCGTGGTCAGCGCCGACGGCTCGGCTGTCGGCGGCATCGTCAGCGAGCGCGACAGCGTGCGACACCTCCACACCGACGGCGCTGCACTGCTCGACGCGCCGGTGTCGCAGATCATGACCGCCGAGGTGCACACCTGCGCCCCCGACGAGGTACTGGACACCCTCGAGGCGGCCATGACCGAGCGCCGCATCCGGCACGTCCCGGCAGTGACCGCCGCGTCGGACGGCAGCCGCGGCCGGACGCGACGGACCCCTGCTCGGATGCTTGGTCGCGGCAGCGGGTCCGTCCACCAGCCGAGCCCCGTCCCGGCATACCGTGGAGGGCATGACCGCCGACGCCCACACCGACGGACGGTCGCCGGATGACGCCCGGCCGTCCGTCCAGCGCGCCGCCGACGACCACCGCGAGGCCGCCGACGCCGTGCACGGCACCCGTCGCCTGGGCGAGTACCGGCTCGTGCAGCGGCTCGGCGAGGGCGGCATGGGCGTGGTGCACCTGGCGCTGGACCGGCACGGCCGCGCGGTCGCGGTGAAGGTGCTGCGTGCGCACATCGCCCACGACCCCGACGCGCGGGCCCGGCTGGCCCGGGAGGTCGCCTCGCTAAGCCGGGTGCGGCATCCGCGACAGAGTCAGCGTGCCCCGCTGATCGTCTGACGCCGGTAGATGGAGATCATCCACCTTGAGGTTGCAAGGCTCGCGGTAGTCCGATCGTGCTACTGGAGCTTCGCCGAGAGATTCGCCCGGTGGCGCGTTCGGCAGACGGTGAGCGGCGCAAGCCGCGTCACTCGCTCGCCTAGACGCCGTCATCGAGGAGCGATCCGCCCCTGACAAAAGATCGGATGCCCCTGCCCGTCTGCACAAGCTTCCGCGTACCAAGGCGATCGAGTGGGTGCTTGAGCAGGCCACAGGCAAGTCCGTGCACCCGATCGAGATCTGGTCCGCTCTCCAGTTGCACGGGCGTACTGATCCGAAAATGGAGGTGCAGGTAACAACCTTCGACCTCTGGGAGCGAGGAAGGGTCGAAAAGTCAGGGCGAGGCCCACACCACACCCGGTAATGCCGCACGGCGACGACGAGGTGTCGTAATCCGCCGGAGCTTGCGGCGAAGATCGTCGCCGTTGCGCAATTATCGCACCAATGCGATCATGGTCGCGTGGCAGAAGTCGAACTCCACAAAGAAGTCGGCGTGGTTCGACACCCTGCCGGATGCTGAATGGGATCGAGTAGTGGTGATCGTGGATCGGTTGGCGGACTTGGGGGCGCGAGCGCGGATGCCGCTGTCCCGAAGCCTTGGTGATGGGCTGTTCGAGTTGCGATTCAGCTTGGGTGCGATTGCGAGACGAATCACCTATAGATTCACCAAGGATGACCGAGTCATCCTGCTAACCACGTTCCGCAAGCAACGGAACAACGAGCGCAACGAAGTAGCTCGGGCACGGAAGGTCGCAGCGGAGTGCGCCCAGCGGTACCCATAGAGGAGGAGGCGATGGCCAACTATTCTCGCTGGAGCGAGGTGAAGGGCAAGCGCCCTGAACCGTCAGTAGACACACGCGCGGGCGTCGAGCAGGACTTCGCCCTCGGTCAGTTGATCTACGACCTGCGTACTGAAGCTGGCCTGAGCCAACGAGAACTCGCCACGCGGATGGGCACAACTCAGTCGGTCATCTCCCGGCTCGAGGAGGGCGGAGGGGCCCGGAACCGGATCGATACCCTAGCCCGGGTCGCGACCGCCCTGAACCGGTATCTGGTGGTGTCATTCCCCGAAGAACTTCCGGCCAACCTCAAGGACGCAGTCCAAGTCGCCTGACCCGGCGCTACCCCCACAGTGCAATCAGGTGGATTCGCTGCACCTGATGCAACGCATGAAACCATGCCACGACCCTTCCTCATGTCCGGCCGTGACCGGCCGGAACCGGCTCACTGCGGCTGATCCGGGCCTACACCAGGCCTTGCTGGTCGGGGGTGAAGGCCTGAGATCGGGCGACCTGATGAACCCGCGCGACGGTGCCGGCGTTGATGGGTCGAACGTAAGGAGGGAAAGGGGGTACGCCGGCACGGGTGACGAAGAGTCGCTCACCGACGCTCGATCGAGATGCTTCCTCAGAGCGGCAACGAGAGGTGGTGGCGCAGGTATCGGGCGGGTGGTTCCGGTGGCCCGGTGCTTGAGCGGGCGTTCCTTGCCGGATTCTCCGGAATCAGTCCGCTCCTCGCCAGTCTTGCGATAGGACAAGGACAGAGTCAGCTTGCCCCACTGATCGTCTGACGCCGGTTCAATCAAGCTCGCACTATCGTGTTGTGTTTTTGGTGTTTGATGTACACTGGTCTCATGTCGAACGGCTCGGAACTACTCAAGACGGGCGAGGTTGCCCGCCTCCTTGGCGTCTCACGTCAGCACGTGGTCGACCTGTGTGACCGCGGTGACTTGCGATGCGTGCGGGTGGGCACCCACCGACGGGTGCCGCGGTCAGAGGTCGTCCGGGTCAAGGGCGCGCTTACCAGGGAGCAAGAGCGTTCGCTGTGGCTACATCGGGCGCTGTTGGGTCAGGTCCTTGCCGACCCGGAAGCCACATCTGCGAAGGCCCGGGAGAACATCGAGCGTTGGCGTGGCAGCCATCGTGCCGATGGGAAGACCATCCAGTACCTCGAGGAGTGGGAGCGGCTGCTGGACTCCGGCCTGGATTGGCTCGTGGAGAATCTCATCAGCCCGTCACCGCGGGCGTGTGAGTTGCGTCAGAACTCGCCGTTTGCCGGCATCCTGCCTCAAGAAGCCCGGGAGCGGGTGCTCGCTTCGTTCAACCAGCATTGGGCCGACGAGCACGTCTGATGGATCGCCTCCAACTCGCTCACGTCTTGCGCGCAGCGTGCCGAATCACCGAAGACGCCGATGTCGTCGTGCTCGGCTCTCAAGCAATCCTCGGCACCTACGACGAGGACGAGCTACCCGCGGCCGCAACCATGTCCATGGAAGCAGACCTTGCTTGGCTCGCGGACTCAGCACACCGCGAGCGAGCCGACCTGGTCACTGGCGCCATCGGGGAGTTGTCCAGTTTCCACGAGACCAACGGCTACTACCCGGAGGGCATTTCCATCCAGACCGCGACCCTGCCCGAAGGCTGGCAAGAACGCTTACGAACCTGGGAACTCGCTTCTGCCGCACCCGCGCACCCGCGATTTCTGGAGCCATACGACTTGGCCGTCGCAAAACTCGCCGCGCACCGCGCCAAGGACCTCGACTTCGTCACCGCGCTCATCGACCACGGACTTTCTTAGCCGAGCCATCCTCCGCGAGCGTGCACTTCAGCTGCCCGCCGATACCGACCGGCGCACAACCGAGCGAATCATCAGCTGGATCGACTCGCTCAACGGCGGCTAGGTCATCCGACCGTCCTTGGCTGCAGCATCAAGTGCCCAGCCGGTTCGGCCTTGACGAGGGAGGAGGAGCGTCGTTCCCCGGACGTGGTTTCGGGCCCTGCCGTCAGGGTTGTGCCTCTCGATCGCGTTGGGGACCGCCGTTGGTTTGGCCGGGCCGCCGGCCAACGTTCACCGAAGGCCGTGTACCCAGGTACCGAAACCGCTCTGCCGATTGCTCTCTCTTGCTCCTCGGAGCGCACTCGATATCGAAACCGCCGCGCATGCACCCGACCTACCTGAGGTCCTTCGCCGAGGCCAACAGCAGGGGTGGGGCCTTTGTGTGTCTGGACGGAACTCTGATCCCAGCCACCCGCTCATCAGCGCGATCGGAGACCGGTCACGACCTGTGGTACTCCGGGAAACACCGCGACCGCCTCATCGACAGCGTCACGCGGGACCGTGTTGACCAGCACCCCGATCGAGACCCGATCCCTGGTCGCTACCCCTGTCGCCACCCCCTGCGTTCATGGGGCCGAACCAAAACAGCCCCACCAACCACACCCCACGCACCACGCCGAAGACCACCCAGCGATCTTCGCTACGTGGCATTGCGCCTATACCGGGGCTAACAGACGAACTGGTGGGGGATCTGGGTGAAAACCAGGTAGTGCACCCACGGCGCAAGCCAGGCGGCGGCGACCCACAGCCATCCGCATCGCGTCGCGAGCGCGCCGAACAGGCCAGCGGCACTGATCGCTGCTGCCGCCACGGCGGGAAGCAGCACGGCAGTGAGGTTGTCCGGGGCACACAGCGGGACCACCAGCCACAGGGTCGAGGTCTCGAACTGTCCGCCCTCCGGCCCGGCGGACACCGCGAGGGCCCCGAGCAGACCGGACAGCCATAGTCCCGCCCAGGCCATCACCGACCAGGCGACGGAGTAGCCGCGGGAGGCCTGGGGCCACAGGTGGCGGCGAGCGGCGTGCGTCGCGAAGGGAAGGGATAGGGAGGCAAGCGGACCGAAAAACGGCACCGCGTAGGACACGAAGACCAACGCCGCGATGCAGCACAGCACTTCGGTCCGGGCAGCGCGTGCGGACGGGGTCGGCAGGGTGGGGAGCGTCATGGGCAAGATCGAAGCACGAGGTCGTCGGTCGCCACCTCAGCACTCGTACTCACCTTCTCGAAGGCCCGCACTCATCGGCTGACCCAGCGCCACCGGTGGGCAAAGGTCCAGGGAGCGTCCCGCCGGACTTCTGGCCTTCGGCGTCTCGTGCGCCAACGACGTCAAAAGGGCCCAGGTAGACGGCGCCGCCCTCCGTAGAAACAACGGGCGTTGCCCGGGCGGCGGACTAGCCTCATTTTCGTTCAGGCGCACCCTATTCGGGCAGGTCCCGGGCTGTCGTTTCGCGCCGAATTCGGGCGGTCAACGTCCGAG
>JBOFLE010000062.1:0-4210 GCA_051657705.1 Nocardioides sp.
GCTCGATCGTCGCTCGCCGACGACGGGCGGTCCAACGGTTCCCGGGAGAAGTGCCGACTCGGATCGTGTCAGTTGTGGGGACCTGACGCCGGTCACCCCGGTCGATCGGTGTTTGAGTGATCTCGTCGATACGTCAGCCGTTCACGGGCGCACGAGAGGAGCGATCGGTCGTGTGGACCCGCAAGGATCAGCTTCAGGCCTACCAGTTCCTGCGCCGCCGGCTGATCTCCGCGCACGTGCTGCGATCGGCCAATGCCGCCGAGTCGCCGAGCAAGCGCTGGATCGTGGCGTGCGTCACGGGCGCCTGCCTGATGCTGCTGGGGCTGGTGGGCTTCGCGATCTACGGCGCCTTCACCGGCGGGCCGTCGAAGAGCTGGAAGAACGGCGGCTCGCTGATCGTGGAGAAGGAGACCGGGGCGCTCTTCGTCCTGGACTCGAAGCAGACGCTGCGGCCGGTCCTCAACTACGCCTCCGGGGCGCTCTTCCTGGGCAGCGACCGGCCGAAGGTCGACCAGGTCTCGGCGAAGTCGCTCCAGGAGCAGCCGCGCGGCACCTCGATCGGCATCCCGGGCGCCCCCCAGTCGGTGCCGGCCAAGGGCGCGCTGATCGCGGGCCCCTGGATCGCCTGCTCTCGGACGGTGCTGGACCAGGGCGGATCACCGAGGCCGGAGGTGGTGCTCAAGATCGGCGGCGCCGAGGTCGGCACACCGCCGGCAGCCACCGACGGTCTTCTGGTCACCGAGCCGATCACCGGGGACCGCTATGTCGTCCAGGAGGACCGCGCCTTCCGGGTCGCCTCACCCGAGGTCTCCCGGGCGCTCGGATACGCCGGCGCGCCCGACATCCCGGTCGGCACCGGGTGGCTCAACGTGATGCCGCGCGGCGGCGACCTCGACTTCATCGCCGTGCCCGGCGCGGGTGACCGGGGTCCGGACCTCTCCGGTGAATCATCGGTGGTCGGCTCGGTCTACGTGGTGCGGCGCGACGGCGCGGCCGACGAGTACCTGGTAATGCTCGCCGACGGCCTGTCGGCGGTCAACGAGACGGAGGCGGAACTGATCCTCGCGGCTCCCGGAAACCCGGCGCCGACGCCCGACGGCCGGGCGATCACGCTGCCGGCGAGCGCCGTCGCGGCCGCCGAGTCGTCGAGCGAACGAATCGGTATCGACGTGCCGGCCCGGCTGGCCACCCCGCTGGCGAGCACCGGCTCGTCGCTGGTCGTGTGCGCCAGCATTCCGGGCACCGGCGAAGCGACCGTGCGCGTGTCGGTCGCCGAGTCGATGGAGTCGGCGACCCGCGACAGTTCCATCCCGATCGGCGGCAACGACGTCGGCGGCCCGCTGGCCGACGTGGTGTCCGTCCGCCCGGGACGGGCCTGCCTGACCACGGAGAGCGTCTCGGCCGGCGGCGGCCTGGGCACGACGTACCTGGTCACCGACGAGGGGCGCCGTTACCCGATCGAGCGAGCCACGGCGAAGGTCTTCGGCTATCCGGAGTCGACGAAGAACCGCGTGCCAAAGGCCTTCTTGTCACTGCTGCCGCTCGGACCGCCGCTGTCGCCGACCGCCGCCGCCACCCCGGTCGACCCCGCGCAGCCCATCGCCGAACCCGCACGCTGACCGAGTCGGACCCCGGTCGGGCTACGGCTTCAGTCCTTGTCGTGCGCGTCGTAGCTCACGAAGTGAGGTCGGCGCGTAGCTCGTCGAACGTCAGCCGAGCGCCGTCGTCGGAAGCTTTTGCCTCACGGTAAGCGGCAACGTCCATCGCGGGCGCGAGCTACACGATCACGGTCTCCGCGTTGGCATCACTCCCGGCATCCGGATCGAGCAGGCCGTCGAGGGCTTCGGTCTGGTCGGAGTCGGTCCAATTCAGGTCGATCTCGCCGGACGTATCCTTCCCCGTGGTACCTCCGAAGGCGAAGTGCGCCACCTCGGCCGGCACGACGGGGTCCGATGTCTCGAAGGCAAAGGGATCGACGGTGGTGACAAAGCCCGTGCCCGTGCCGCTGGTCTCCGCCTGCACCGGAGCGGTCGTGTCAGGACGGGTAGCGTTCGCCGTCCCGACGCCGGCCTGAACGGTGTGCGGCGTCACGGTGCCATCGACCGTGTGATCGGAGCTCCCCGACTCGTCGACCGCCCATGCCGTCGTGTCGTCGACCGGTACGACGTCGTACTCGCCGGCGGCGTCGGCGTGCTCACCGAGCAGGTCGCCGAGACTCTTCGTGTCGGCCGCGCCCAAGATCTTGATGTCGCCGTCCGGATCGGGCGGCGTTCCAGAGGGTGCCGTGAGTGCGGGCGCGAGCAGGTCGGCCGCATGCTGAATGACGGCCCGCTGAGCCTCGCGAAGCCCGATGAGGGCGGCATCGGTGTTTTCGATGTACACCCGCGCGTGTTGCTGATAGCGCTTGAGCAGTGCCCACTTGTCGTAGGAGCCGAACGCATTGAACCGGTCGACCAGATCCTGCGCGTCGCGCAGGTAGGTCTTGACGACATCTCGGGCATCGTCGGCGATTGCCCGGAGGTCCACGCTCACCAACTCCATGATCTTGCGGTCCAGGTCTGCGTCGTTCGCCATCCCCTCGGCGGTCACCCCCGCGGTCTTCAACTCCTGCCGCACGGCGTCGACGGCCGCGCCTTCGAGGAACTCCCGCTTCAGGCTGTGGTCCATGGCGAGGATGCGGCGACCGGTCACCAGCAACTCCGCATGATGCCCACGGAGCCACTCCGCCGCGCTCTCGATCGGGGCCGGGTCGACTTCGTAGAGCCGGTCGAGCTTTGCCTGCAGGTAGGGCGTGTAGGTCTCGAATCCCAACCAGTCGGTCATGCAAGGCCCTGCCCGGCGGCGTTGATTTCCGCGGCGGCAGTGGCGCCGAGGTCGACCGCGGAGCATTCGAGGGCGGCGAGAGTTTCCGTATGGTCGAGGTGAGAGGCTTCCACGGAACGGCCGTGCCGTTCGTACGTCTCCCATCGCCCCTGACAGGCATCCCGGAAGGCCGTGCCCTCCGGGATCGATCCCCAGTCGACCAATTCGGACCGGGCCAGCGCGATGTTCTGCCGCGCGGTGCCCGCGCCGTCGGCAATTTCCTGACTGACACCACTGAGCTCACTCAGCGCCGTGATGTCCCAGGCGACCCTCGGTGAATTCATGATTCCCTCCAACCCGTGAGCCACTGCTCGACTACATGACGCTCTGGCCCGACCACTCCATCGTGGCTTCTCGGCGCCCGTGGCCGCTTCGGCGGAATTGTCAGGGATCGGAGGTTGATCGACCGGCATAGCGCGCCGATCGATCATGCGCGTGAATGTCAAAACGACCCAGGAGCTACTAGCGACCGTGCGCGGGCGGTGGGCATATTGCCCGGCATGACCCCACACTTGTCTCGCTATCGGCGCCTGGCGTTCCTCGCCTGCGCACCATTGATCATGTCGGGCCTGGCGGGCCTGGCGGACACCGCCTCGGCCCGGCCGTCCGACCCGACCTCTCGCTCCGAGAGCTCCCGGTCCCAGAGCTCCGACCAAGCGTCCTCGGACGGCCAGCAGGCCCGGCGGACGCCCCGGGCCCGGCACGGGCAGCTCAGCGTCTGCGGACGCACCCTGTGCGACGAGCGCGGCCGCAAGGTGCAGTTGCGCGGCATGAGCACCAACGGCACCCAGTGGTACCCGCACTGCCTCACCCCGCGTTCGCTCCGGATCCTCGCCAACCGCTGGGAGGCCGATGTGCTGCGGGTGTCGACCTACCCCGAGGAGGGCGGCTACGCGGACCAGCCGCGCAAGATGATCGCCACCGCCGAGCGAATCGCCCGGCAGGCATCGGCGCGGGGCATGTACGTCGTGATCGACTGGCACGTGCTCAACCCCGGCGATCCGTCGGAGAACCTCCGCCAGGCCACTCGCTTCTTCCGGACCATGGCCGAACAGCTCGGCGAGCAGGACAACATCATCTACGAGATCGCGGCCGAACCCAACGGGGTGTCGTGGGCAGAGATCCGGAAGTACTCGACGAAGCTGATCCCGCGGATCCGGAAGATCGACCCCGAAGCTCCGATCGTGGTCGGCACGCCGGCGTGGTCGACGTTCGGCCTCTCCGAGGGGATGGACCCGCTCGAGGTCAGCCAGAACCCGTTGGATTTCGAGAACCTGCTGTACGGATTCCACTTCTACGCCGCGGCGCATCAGGACAGCTACCTGGCCGCGCTGGACCAGGTCTCGGC